>JAQVUQ010000397.1 GCA_028699365.1 bacterium
ATATACAATAGCGATGTGATTATTGTATGTCTAAGAATTAATAGCAATAGAGGCGATGATAACAGTCTATCGATAGCGGATGGGTTAAGTCTGTTATCCTTATTCAGCATATGAATATACGGGATTTATAGTGCAAGATGCTCAATTTGAAGTAAGGATTGGGTGATAAAATGCGATCAATAATTTTCGATAAGCTGCCTATGCATGATACCTGCTGGTCGATAACAACCGGTAGAGACGGTAACGTTTATGTGGGTGTCTGCGGGGAACTGGTGGATGGACTGAGCGTCTTTATAGTCAGATACAATCCTCTGCAAGACAAGGTGGAGTATATGCTGGAAGTGGCACCGGCGCTGAATGAAGCTCCGGATAACGGCCGTGCCCCCATAGCCAAGCTTCACTACGGCCTGCTGCCCGGCAGCGACGGCAAACTCTACTGCGCTACCCACTATTCCGGGCCGCCTGTCGGAGATTTTATCTGGCGTGCCTGGCATACCTGGGATGATCCGGAGCGTATGGCCCGCGGCTTCAATATCTTCTGCTATGATCCGGTTGCTGAGGCAGTGGAAGATTTTGGAGTAATGAGCCCCAATGAAGGCAGCCGTGCGATGGCGCTGGCCGAGGAACGGGGGCTGGTGTACGGCATTACCTGGCCAAGGGATCATTTCTATATTTATGATTTGCAGAAGAGGCGTTATCGTGACCTGGGACGGATAGGCGATACCAATGCGCAATCCGTATGGGTGGATGAAGCCGGCAACGGCTATACGGTGGACGATCTGGGCTATATCGTCAAGTATGATGCGGATGCCGACAGGCTGATGCAGCTTGATGCCCGTGTTCCCAAAGATCCGGCTGCACTCTCCGAGGAGCGTTCGGTTTACGATGTTACGCCTGCTCCCGACGGCAAGAGCGTCTACGGCGTAACCTGGAACATGGAAAGAGTTCCATCTGTCAGCAGATTTTTTCGCTATTGCTTCAGCGATGATCGTATTGATGACCTGGGGCCTGCTCCCGGCACGGATCATTCCAATCATGTGGGCGGTTTGATCTTCGGCGACGACGGCTATCTCTATTATGCCGCTTCGCGAAGGGATGACGACAGGAGATTATCTTACCGGATGTACCTGTTCAGGATGAATACTGCGACTTTAGTGCAGGAAGAGCTCTGTCCCTTTGATGACGGCGATTATCACTCGGAGTATATCGCCAAGGCTACTAAAGATTATGCAGGCAATCTCTATTTTGCCGATACCAACAATCGCCCCGAAAGAATATATGTCTACACGCCACAGGGCAGTGGCAAGAGTTACACACCGAGATGGCCGTTGGTCAGGACGTGGGGGTAAGAAAGATGTCGCTGAATGAAAGAGACTTAGAGCAAAGAATCTGGCCTCAGGCCCATTTCCCGATCGGGCAAGAAGTGGTCGGTAAAGGCCCGGGGAACAACAGCTACTGTGATGATAACGGTTTTATCCTGCAAGCGCAGGCAGGGTTCTCCTGTG
Source organism: bacterium (assembly GCA_028699365.1). Lineage (GTDB taxonomy): Bacteria > UBP13 > UBA5359 > UBA5359 > UBA5359 > UBA5359. The sequence continues at coordinate 1,506 of JAQVUQ010000397.1, forward strand.
CTGAGAAACTCTATCCTCGGGATTATCTGGAATCATGCTACGTTCAAACAGGCAGTATAGAAGCCGTTCCCCTGCCGATACCGGCTGAGGAATGCGCCATAAGCTCTCTGGTTCAGAGCGATCTGCTTTATGGAACTACCGCAGGAAGACGATCACATCTCTTTGTCTACGCGGATGGCCGGATCAAGGACCTTAGCGTAATAGAGGAGAATTGCAGGAAAAGCAGCCTGGCTGTTGCCGATAAATTGTATATCGGCACGGAACCGATGGATGGAGAAGGCTCTCTCTACACTTATCAGGATAATCATCTGGTGAAACTGATGTGTCCGGTAGCCGGTGAGGGTATTGCGGCTCTGGTAGCCGACGGGGATCGTCTTTACGGATTGACCAGTAAAAGCGGTATATTTTTCATCTATTACCCGGCCGATGGAAAGCTGGAACTCAAAGAACAGATAGAGCCACCGTTTTCACCCGTTCTGGCCCTTTCTTCAGCAGGTGATGTCTACGGCGGGTCAAGATGGAACAATCTTTTCAGATACGCAAGAGCGGACGAGAAGATAAGGAAGCTTGACTTTCAAGTGCCGACGCTGAAAGGGCGGGAGATGTATAACCGGATAGAAACCTTGATCTGTCACGGTGATTATCTTTACGGCGGCACAAGCGCCGATGGCTGGCTGTTCCGGTTCAGTTTGGGAAAGGAGCGTATGTTTTCCCTGGGCAAACCGTTGAATCAGCCGCATATCCGCTGTCTGGCAGTTGCCGCAGACGGTGCTCTTTACGGGGTAGCCGGCAAGGATTGCTGCCATCTGTTCAGGTATGCAGAGGGAGACTTGAGGGATCTTGGAATCATACGGGTCACATCACCTCATCTCTGGCACGGCTACCGGTTAGCAGCAGCGATTGCCGGCCGGCAGGGCGAGATATATCTGGGAGAAGCGGACAGGATAAGCCACCTCTTCATAATAAAGGGGTCAGGCCTTGAAAGTAACACAAGTGTTACTTTCAAGGCCTGACCCCAAACCTGAAGAGCATTCCCCGGGCGGAAGCCCGAGAGAATAGACAGGGGGCAAGAGCCCCAAAAAAGCAGGAGGAAGAGAACCATGTCAGAGATCAGAGTAGCCGTAGCCGGAGTAGGCAATTGCACCTCGTCGCTGGTGCAGGGGAAGTACTACTACCGGGATCTGAAAGTCAAAGAAGGAGAAGTCATCCCCGGGTTGATGCATCCCGAGATAGGCGGCTATAAAGTCAGCGACATATCCGTAGTCGTCGCCTTCGACGTAGACAGCCGCAAAGTGGGCAAAGACCTGTCCGAAGCCATCTGGGGAGCCCCCAACTGCACCGCCAAGTTCGTGGATGTGCCCCATACCGGCGTTAAAGTGCTGATGGGTCCCGTGCTGGACGGAGTGACCGAACACCTGAAGAAATACGTGGAAGTATCGGATCAGGAGCCCGTAGGGGATGTCTATGAAGTAGCCAAAATACTTAAAGAGAACAAGGTAGACGTGCTGGTGAACAACCTGCCCACCGCTTCAGAGAAAGCCAGTTGGTTTTATGCTGAAGCCGCTTTGCTGGCCGGAGCCGGCATAGTCAACGGCATTCCTGTACTCATAGCCAATAACCCGGAATTTGCTAAGAGAGCATTAAACGCTAAGATTCCTATAGTAGGCGATGATTACAAAAGCCAACTGGGCGGTACCATCCTGGACAGAGATCTGCTGAGCCTATGTATCCAGCGCGGCATCAAGATCACCAAGTCCTACCAGCTCAACTACGGTGGTAATACCGACTTCTGGAACCTGACCGACTGGCAGAGAGGCAAGACCAAGCACGCCTCCAAGAAG
>JAQVUQ010000398.1 GCA_028699365.1 bacterium
ACTGTCCTCCGCGCTGAGAGCACTGCGAACCTCCCGCATAGGCCTGCTGGGACATGTCTATGAAGGCATGCTGGATATGAACTCCGATCCGACCGTTTTCGACGCAGTCTTCGGCATGCATACCGTGCATCTGGAAACGGGTGAGTTGAAAGCTCGGATACATGGGGCTTCCGCTGCGGAGATCAAAGTCCGGAAGGCTGAGATAGGCCGGCTCTTTCACTTTCCCGGGCAGGGAAGCGATCCTGTAGCCGGGCCGGTCAGCGAGGAGATGCTGGAACTGGCCGCACGCACGTCAGTGGGGTTGGACAAGCTGGTTGACGATTTCAATCTCAACGGGCTGTCCTACTACTTCCACGGCAGGGGAGACGAAGCGTATGAAGAGATCGCCGGCGGCATGGTAGTAGGCAATTCGCTGCTTACGGCACGGGGCGTTCCGGTAGCGGGCGAATACGACCTCAAGACCTGCACAGCTATGCTGATCATGGACAGGATGGGCATAGGCGGTTCCTTTGCCGAGCTTCATCCAGTAGATTTCGATAACGATTTCGTCCTGGTCGGGCATGACGGGCCGCATCATATGGCCATAGCCGAAGGCAAACCGGTTTTGCGGGGATTGAGCGTCTTTCACGGCAAGACCGGTAAAGGGCCTTCGGTGGAGTTTCAGATAAAGAACGGTCCCATAACCGTGCTGGGGGTCACGCTGAGCGCCTCCGGCAGGATCAGACTGGTGGCTGCCGAGGGCGAATCGCTGCCCGGTCCCATACCAGCTACAGGTAATACCAATACGCGCGGCAGCTTCAAACCCGATGTCCGCACCTTCCTGGAGCGGTGGGCAGCAGCAGGAACGACGCATCATTTCGCTCTGGGCATCGGCAGCAAGGCCGGTGATCTGGAGAAACTGGCGGAAGTACTGAGCCTGGAATACATCTGCATAACTTAATGCGGACACTCACAGGTCTATTGAAAGCACAAACAAGCGGAGGTATATTTATATAAACGTGATAATATTCAGACCGGTGAGAAATGAACAATCCGCAGATCCCGTCGCATATCGAGATAAAGGTAGAGAACGTCATCCGCCGCAGATGGGGAGCCGGTGAGAGCCTGACGGGGTTTCCCGGCAACGCCTGCCCGCTGTGGCTGATACTGGAAGGGGCTATAGAGGTCAGATATCCTGAAGAGCGTTTTTACGTCAAAGCCGGTGAATGCCTCTTCTCTCCTCCTTTCCGCTCGCGTTTGATTCACGTTCCCGCTGTCTGCGACTGGATAGGCGTAGCGCTGCGATCCGACATGGACAACGGCTTCGACTGGCTGAGACAGTTGAGACTGCCGCTGCATTGGAAACCGGAACAGGAAGAGACAGAGGCCATACAAAGACTGATGCTGGAATTAGTCGAAGAGTGGGATCTGTCAACCTCAGGCAAACGCAGCGGCACGGATCACCTGATCATTACAGGCATGGGACGCACCCTGCTGGGAACAACTCTCCGCTCCCTTACCAGGGACAGTTCGTTTAGAACAGATAACGAAAGTATGCCTCCGTGGCTGTTTACAGCCCTGGATACCATGGAGCGGGAACCGCATCTCCACATCGCAGACATAGCCTCCCGCTGCGGCTACAGCACCGCCCAGTTCCGGCGTATATTCAGCGCCTGTCTGGGACTGGCGCCGCATATTTATCTGCAGCGCATCCGGATGGAGAGAGCATGCCGCTGCCTGGAGACGACGGACCTGGCCATCAGCGATATCGCCTTCGACCTGGGCTTTGCCAGCCAGGCCCACTTCAGCAGATTATTCAGCCGGACCTTCGGCCTAAGCCCTTCCAGATACCGGAAACAGCCGGGCGGACTATGGTAGGCAGGTCAGGCGGTAACAGCAAAATATATAGAGGCGAAAAAAGAAGGATTAAGAGGGCCCGGGGAGAAGTATAAAAGTAAATACTTAATCATGGATCGGCGGCTGTAAACGGAAGAGGCCAACCGGTCCTGGGGGAGGTCTATCATGTCTGTAAGAGGTTTGCTGCTTGTCCTGGCCGGTCTGATAGCTTTGTCGATAACGGGTTCGGCCTGGGCCGGTTACGCTGATTACAAGGCGGCCATCGCTGCCGCCGCTGGGGCTGTCAAGAATAAGGATTACGTCACTGCCAGGGACGCCTACACACAGGCGCTGGCCCTGACCGCCAAGGATGCCGAGAAGGCAGCGATACAGGCCGGCATTGCCAGAATGTACGAATACGAAAAGAATTACGCACAGGCCAGAACGGAGTATGCCAAAGTAGGGGAAATAGCTGGTGCTCCGGCAGCCAGTAAAGCCAATGCGCTTAACAGCATCGGCAGGATGTTTGCCGCGGAAAGAAATTACTCCGAGGCACGTGACATGTACGACAGTGTTTTGGAGATGACGGATGCACCAACGGTCTATCAGGTATATGCGTATATATATATGGGAGCCACTTACATGGCCGAGAGAAATTACGTCAAAGCCAGGGCTCAGTATGGTGAGATCGTCGATATGGAGAAGGCCACTCCCGATCATAAGGCCAACGCCCTGATACTCGTCGGCAACGCCTATCTGACTGAAAAGAGATATCCCCAGGCCAGGTCTGAATATGATGATGTCTTCGAACTGGACAAAGTCAGTCCCGCATACCAGGTCAACGCCCATCTGGCTATCTCCAGATCATACCTTGCTCAGAAGAACTACGCCGAAGCCAGAGCGGCATGCGACAACGCCCTGGCTGTAGAGGGTATTCCGGCTGCGAGTAAAACAGCCGTCGAGAAGATGCTGGAAGCGATCAATAAGACGGAGAATCCTCCGGCTCCAGTCCAATAGGCGATAAGAAAGAAGGCTGACGCTCCAATTGCGTCAGCCTTCTTTTTTCATAAGCCTGGTTACTTACGGTAATTCCCGCTGCAAAAAAGTCCAAAAGTTGCCCGATAAGAGCTTCTCCACATCCCGGTCGATTTCACTTGTTTCGGCAAGCCAACCGGTAGCCGTCAGATCGCTGTATTTATCGAAGAGAACCTCGCCGATGATCTTCCTGGAGTGAGTCCATTTGTAGATAAGCTGATCCAGCACCCTGGCATCGGAATGCTGCGGGATGAAGCTGCTGCCGAGCAATTCCAGACGCATCCTGGTCATCTCCTCTATCAGGCTGGGATTGTTGAGATACCACCAGCAGCCGAAGATCATCAGATTCCTGAACTTGCGGGCGGCTATGCAGAGTTCATGTTGATTCTCCCGTGCCAGTAAAGTGACCATGAACTTGTTGCGCGGGTACGCAGCACAAAGGTTTATGACCGTGTCTATATCGCTCTTGCCTACGGCATCGCCGGCCAGCTTC
>JAQVUQ010000399.1 GCA_028699365.1 bacterium
CGCATTATCTGTCTGCCAGGGGCTTTGGTGTAACGCTTTATGATGCTCTGCCGCAGTTGGGGGGCATGATGACCTCCGGCATACCGGATTATCGTCTTCCCAACGATGCTCTGGCCAGGGACATAGAATACGCTCTGTCACCCGGCGTGGATGTGCGAACGGGCGTTATGCTGGGCCGGGATGTATATCTTGAAGATTTGAGACGTGATTATGACGCCGTATTCCTGGCCATGGGTGCGCACAGCAGTTACGCTCTTGGTATCCCCGGTGACGATCTGCCGGGTGTTTACGGCGGCGTCGAGTTCCTGCGTGAGGTCAATCTGGGGCAGCGGTCAGAAGCCGGTCGCCGGGTAGCGGTAGTCGGCGGCGGCAACGCGGCCGTAGATGCTGCCAGAACGGCGCTGAGGCTTGGGGCCGAGGAAGTGACCATTCTTTACCGGCGTCTCCGGGAGGATATGCCGGCAGAGCCTGCCGAGATAAAGGCGGCTGAAGAAGAAGGCGTCCGGATCGAGTTTCTGACGGGGCCCGTAGAAGCGGTGGGAGACGGCAAAGTCGAGTGGCTGCGCTGCGTACGGATGCAACTGGGAGACTTCGATAAGAGCGGGCGCCGTCGTCCGGTGCCGGAGAAAGGCTCTGAATACGACTTGCCGGTTGACATGGTGATTTCCGCCATAGGGCAATGCGTCGACGGCTTCACCTCCGAGATATGTGCGGACGGCAAAATAACGGCCGACCCCGAAACACTGGCAACTCCGCTGGAAGGTGTCTTTGCCGGAGGCGATGCTGTTACCGGCCCGGCTACCGTCATCGATGCCATCGGTGCCGGCAAGCGTGCCGCAGAGGTTATTTCCGGATATCTGCTGACCGGCAGCATCAGCCGGCCGCTGCCGCGACAGAAGAGAGCGTCGGTAATCATGCCGGTGGAAGATGAAGTGCCGGAGGCACCCAGGCTTGAGCCTGATGAGTTGGATGCGACTCTGCGTGCCGGAAACTTCCGGGAAGTCGTTCTTAGTTACACCAGGGAAGCGGCTATGGCTGAGGCAGCTCGTTGCCTGAAGTGCCATGCTCAATCCGAATAACGTGGGAGGGCCAGATGGATACGGTAAAGCTTACTATAGATAATATCGAAGTGAATGTGGCTCCCGGTGCCACTGTACTCGATGCGGCCCGCAAGGCGGGAGTGGATATACCTACGCTCTGCCATCTGCAGGGCGTACATGCGGCCGGAGCCTGCCGGGTCTGTCTCGTCCAGGTGGAGGGGCAGCGGAATTTGCAGGCAGCCTGCGTCTATCCGGTTAAGGATGGCATGACGGTCAGGACCAATACCCCTGAAGTTAGGGCTGCCAGGCGCTTTTCGGTGGAACTGATCCTTTCCGATCACCATCAGGAGTGCCCGACGTGCGCCAGAAACCTCAATTGCGAACTGCAGCGCCTGGCGGACAGGGTGGGCGTAAGAGAGATACATTACACCGGATCAAAGCGGGAAGAGATACTGGATGAATCGACTCCTTCGCTGGTGCGCGATAACGGCAAGTGCATTCTTTGCGGCCGCTGCACCTCGGTCTGTCAGCAGACACAGGGTGTCGGCGCCATCGGATACTCCGAAAGGGGATACAAGGCGACTGTGGGACCGTCGTTTGGCCGTAACCTGGCCGATGTCTCCTGCGTTCTCTGCGGGCAGTGCATTCACGCCTGTCCGGTAGCCGCAATCCGGGAACGAGACGATACCATGGGCGTCTGGGAGGCTCTGGCCGATATCGGCAAGCATGTGGTGGTTCAAACCGCACCGGCTGTCAGGGCGGCCATAGGCGAGGAATTCGGCCTGCCTGCGGGAACTCCGGTGACGGGCAGGATGGTGACGGCGCTGCGGCGCCTTGGATTCGACGCTGTCTTCGATACAGACTTTACGGCGGACCTTACTATACTGGAAGAAGGTAACGAGTTGCTGCATCGTCTGCAGCACGGCGGAGTCCTGCCGATGATAACCTCGTGCAGCCCCGGCTGGATAAAGTTCTGCGAACACTTCTTCCCGGAGGAACTGGATCATCTCTCCAGTTGCAAATCGCCGCAGCAGATGTTCGGTGCCGTAGCCAAGACTTATTATGCCGAAAAGCTGGGCCTTAGGCCGGAAGAGATATTCGTGGTCTCCATCATGCCCTGCACGGCCAAGAAGTTCGAGGCAGGCCGGGATGAGATGGCTTCCAACGGTATTCGCGACGTGGATGTCGTTCTGACCACCAGAGAGGCAGCCGCCATGATCAAGGAGGCGGGTATAGATCTTTCCTGTTTGCCGAATGAGGAGTTCGATGCTCCTTTGGGCATGTCGACCGGCGCAGGAGCTATCTTCGGCAATACCGGCGGCGTCATGGAAGCCGCTTTGCGGACCGTGTATGAGGTCGTTACCGGCGAGAAGCTGGTCGAACTCGATTTTCATGCAGTGCGCGGCATGGAGGGCGTCAAGGAGGCAACGGTGCCGGTGGGGGATGTTCAGGTAAAGGTGGCTGTAGCTCACGGTCTGAGCAATGCCCGGACCGTTATGGAGAAGGTTGCAGCCGGCGAGGCGGATTACCATTTTATCGAGATCATGTGCTGCCCGGGCGGCTGTATCGGCGGAGGCGGACAGCCCATACCTACCGATGATGCCATCAGGGCCAAGCGTATCCAGGCGTTGTATGATGAGGACCTCAGCATGAAGCTGCGCAAATCTCATGAGAACCCGGCTGTTACGACGCTGTATGAAGAGTTTCTCGGCAAGCCGTACGGTAGCAAGGCGCATAAACTTCTGCATACTAGTTATACTCCACGCGGAGTTTATTAGGCATCCGGGTCCGTTTGTATGCTAAGGCACAGAGGCACAAAGGGTTCAGGTCCATTTGAAAGTATTACTTGAGTATACTTTCCTGGTCCGGTTCCAAAGGCCATAATACTATGCCTGAACCTTTGTGCCCACTTCTTCGGGGGTCAGGTGTTGATATTCAGCACTTCTTCGGGGGTCAGGTGTTGATATTTAGCGTTCTGCAAGAATGCTGAATGTAAACACCTGACCCTTATCCTCTTTTACAAGCTGAATGTAAACACCTGCCCCTTTTCCTCTTCTTCTTTCCTTGACATATATCGATCAGGATGACAGAATATATTCGGAGTTGGAAATGATGCGGGATAAATTGCTGAAGATAATCGAAGAGGCCGAGAGAGGCCGTATCATGACGGTTGAGGAGATGACGGATCTCTTTGCAACCGGTGACGGGAAAGTGGTTCAGGCGTTGTTCCAGGCTGCGGACCGGGTACGGCATAGCGCTGTGGGTGATGAAATCCACTTGCGTGCTCTGGTGGAATTCTCT
>JAQVUQ010000034.1 GCA_028699365.1 bacterium
GACAGGGACTCGCTCTAATCTTTCCCTATCCATTTTTCAATGTGCTCTGCCGCCATCTCTCGAGGGCAGACATCAATATTACCACACCTCTTTGCCCGTGTCAAGCTCGTCTCCGGCTCACTCGGGCTCGTCTTGTCTTCACTCTTTCAACGTCTGTCGCGATGCGGCTTACGTATGTTACACCATACTTCCCACCATGTCAAGGCATTAAAATTATCGAAGTTTCGGCATTTTACGTAATCCCTGATCGCCCCGAATAAGCTATTCGGACCGGGCTGCGGCAGCCTGTCGCAATCGTTCGATGACAAATTCCCGCTCCAGGGAGAGAATAAACGGAGCGGCCCTGGGACCGGATTTCTGACCCAGTATGGCGGTGTAAACGGCCTGAAAGAGTTGCGTCGACTTCAGCCCCGCTTCACCGGCTACGGTATAAAGCATATTTTCCAATTCCCGGGCATCCGGATCACAACCGGACAGGCTCTCGGCCATCTGCAACAACGCCTGGCGCTGTGCCGCATCCAGAGCTGCAACTCCCTCGGGAAGCTCCTCCCGAACTTCAAAAACAAACGCCGGCGGTGCATACTTGCGCAGCCATACCAGAGCGTATTCCATCTCGCGCCTGACCCTGTCCTCATCCTGCACAGCCTGTCCGTAGCCGCTGCGTATCAGCACCTCTTTCAATCGCCCGAAACTGCCGCGAGCTATCTGAGCCGAGACAACCATATGTCTGAACGGAATCCTTATCTGCCTGGCCGCGCCCTCGCCGTCCGGCTGGCTCATAGAGTAAAGCCTTCCCGCCTGGGACGCGCTTTCCTCGTCGGCCGGTTCCTCACCAAAGTGAATCCGCTCCAGCTTGTCGTACTCCTCCAGCAGATTTATCAGCGCCTGGCCGGGATCGAATTCTATATGCTTCTCAGGACGTGCCCGTGCAATCAGATACCGGACCACCTGCGGCGGAAGCAACTCCAGCATGTCCTCGATGGAAACGGCTACTCCGGTCGAACTGGACATGGCACCCTGGCCTTTGAGATATATCCATTCATAAACCATCGGGAAGGGGGGTTCGTAGCCGAAAATTTCCCGGCTGATGCGTATACCCGTATCATATGATCCCCCCGGAGCAGCGTGATCCTTGCCGAAGGGCTCCATGGTAACGCCTAACGCTTTCCATCGAGCCGGCCAATCCACCCTCCAGACCAGCTTGGCTTCTCCGATCGAATAATCGGCCGTGCCTTCATAACCGCAATCACAGGTATAATCCACCTGGTGCCGCTCAGGACGAAAACCTGTTATGGTGGTCCCGCTCAGCCTGCCGCACTGCCGGCAGAGGGCGTTGAGAGGCGACCAGTTCGGCGGCATCTCACGCCCGGAAACCTCCGACAGAATGGCGGAGATCTTTTCCCGGCCGGACATGGCCTCGGTTATCACATCTGTGTAGACACCCTCTTTATACAGGCGATCGGCCCTCAGCACCCGCGGCTTTATGCCCAGATCCTCCAGTGCACAGAGAAAAGGCTGAAGAAAATGCTCGGCGTAGTTGTCACAGCAACCCTGGGGATCCGGAACATGCGCCAGAGGCTTGCCGATATACTCTTTGTAGCTTTCAGGAAGAAAGGGGTATACCTTGCGCAGCGGGTCGAAGCTGTCGGCGATATAGATAAAGTCAGGATCGATGTCCTTGCTTCGCAACCCTCGATAAACCAGATCAGCCGTCATAACCTCGCGGATATTGCCCAGATGGATGGGTCCTGAGGGGGTTATGCCGGTAGCCACCCTGTGCAGAGTTCCGCGCGCTTCAAGCGCCTCGGCAGCCATCCAGTCAGCCCAGTGTAATTCCATAATCTTCCTACCTCACATAAACGGACATGAAGAAGCCCGCAGTGCCGCGGGCTTCCAATAGAACATAACCGTTACTACTTTACTGATATTATCTTATACTTCAAGCCGCCCTGCGGCGTGCTTACTTCGACGACTTTACCCTTGCCGGCATCCATGATAGCCTTGCCCACCGGAGACTCGTTAGAGATCTTGTTGCGGGCTGGATCAGCCTCGGCAGAGCCGACTATGGTATAATCGAACTCTTCTTTGGTTTCCATGTCCCGCAGCCTGACATGAGAGCCGACGGTAACCTTGGTATGGTGCTCGCTCTCATCAATGAGTTTGGCGTTACGGAGCAGCTTCTCCAAAGTGAGTATCCGGCCCTCCAGAAAAGCCTGCTCATTCTTGGCAGCCTCATATTCCGGGTTTTCGGCTATCTCGCCGAAATCCTTGGCCTGCCGGATACGCTCGGCAATCTCCTTGCGATGAACCGTCTTGAGGTGATCCAGTTCGTCCTCAAGCTTCTTCAGGCCTTCCGGGGTAAGATACATCTCTTTTTCCATATATACAAACGCTCCTTCAGCATTTTACGAAGAAGCACTGGCGTAAGCCAGTGCAAATTGCTATTAAATACAATAACCCCATATTTTAAAAAGGATTATATAACAACTGATAATCTTTGTCAAAATTCATGCCGAAAAATCGATTAAAGAGGTTTTGTTACAACTTAGTTTCGACCGGCGTTGCGCCTTATGGTCGTGATCTGCTCCGGAGAGACGGCCCTCTCGAAGCTGCGGAATCCGGCCAGCGTAAATCCGTGCCTGTCGGCCATGGCCGATATCTCCTGAACCTGATTCAGGGATATATCCTTACCGAGCGTAAAGGATTCATAACACCGGTCCAGCGCCAGCAGCATGGTCTCGGACATACAGGCATAAGCCGTTCGCGGGGGGAAGCCGAAATTGAAGTTGAACTCCACCTCTCCAGGAACGGCCACAACTCCCCCTTCGATGACCAGCACATCGTTGCGGCTTTCAGCCACCTGCCGGGAAACGTTGCGCGGCCGGGAGACGTCGCAGACCACGGCGCCGCGTTTAAGATCATCGGCTTCGATAATAACGTCCGTGGCGCTGGTGACGGTCAGAACGATATCCGCCGCAGCCAGGCCGGCCTTTATATCGGTAGTAGTGGAGACCACGGCTTTACGCCCGCTCAGATCGACGGCCAGGGCTTCCAGTGCCTCCGTTCTGCGTCCCACCAGGCTGAGTGCAGCCGTCTTATCCGCCATGATACAGGAGCAGACCTTGCCGATGGAGCCGTTGGCACCCACTACGGCGACGGTGGCGGCGGACGGGTCTATGCCCATCAGTTCCGCACCGCGCAGCGCACCCTCCACCGCCGTGGCTACGGTGTAACTGTTGCCGGTGGTTACAGGTATATTCACGCCCTTGGCTACAGTTATGCCGCCGTCCCCCACTACGGAGGTGAACGCTCCCAGACCGACGATGCCTGCTCCCAGCGTTTCAGCCATAACGACGGCCTCGGTGATCTTTTTCATGACGAAATCCACATCCAGCGTCATCATCTGTTTTGCCGTCAGAGGACAACCCACAAACCACCCTTCCGCCTCGGCACCTGCGGCAGAGCGGATGCCGGTTATATGCGACACCTTAAAGGGCGGCATCCATTCCAGCATCTTTTCCAGTATGGCCTCGGACTTGCCGGCGGCGGCCGGTTCCCATCGCTGCACATCGTCCAGCGTCAGAGGATGAACTATAAAACCGAAGCGCTCCATTTACGCTTCCTCGATTCGTCGTTTGATGGAATTGAGCATCATCAGGCTGTTGTCCCTGACCTTCTGCTCCATAACCGGCCCCAGGACATCCGCCAACATGGGTATTCCCAGATCGAAATCTACCGTCAGACGCACTTCGCAGCCGCCCGGCGTTTCCGTCACGCTCCACCGGCCCTCGAATCTGGCCAGATCGCCTTCCGTCATGCGGTAGTCGATACGGAGATTCTGTTCATCGAATAGATCCTCCTCCGTCCAACTGATCGGCATGCCGTCGATTTCACTTTCCCAGGCGGTCATCGTGCCGCCGGGTATGTGCTCAAGCACTTTAACGCTCTTGATATCCGGCATGAAATCGGGGAAACGTTCCATATCTTTGATGATATCGAATATCTCCCGGCCCCGGCCGGCAACCTCTATGCTGGTTTCAATAAAAGACAAGGCTGACACCTCCATGTTTCTGTAATTCTAGCTTAAAAGGGCAGGGGGTGTCAATTTGCCCGTCTGCAAAGGAAAACAATTGCCGTGTTTGTTTCCCAACTCCTGCAGCAGGGTATATATATGCTTTAAGGAGGAGATATGACCAAGCTCAAGGGCTTCATTTTAGATGTAGACGGCACTCTGGTGGACAGTGTCGGGGCTCATGTGGAAGCCTGGTATACGGCCTTTGCCGAAGCCGGACTGGCGCAGGGCCGCGAGGTTATCCACGATCAGATCGGCAAAGGCGGCGATAAACTGGTTCCGTATCTCCTGGCTGACGAAAAGCTGGATCACGATACCATGACAGCAATAACCGCCAGAATCGACAAACGCCACAGCGATATCTTTCGTGAGAAGTACCTCTATAAGATCAGAGCCTTTCCTATGGTCGCCCTGCTGTTGAACGAGGTCAAAAGCCGCGGTTTCAAGCTGGGCTTGGCCAGCTCAGGCAAGGGTTATGAGATCAGGCGTTATATGGATCTGCTGGGAGTGGGCGATATAGTGGATACGGTTGTCACGGCCTCCGACGTCAACGAGACCAAGCCCTCTCCCGAAATCTTCAAATCGGCGGTGGAGAAGCTCTCTCTGCCGGTCGAAGCGCTGGCGGCGGTAGGAGATACGCCTTACGATATAGCCTCTGCAGCAGCCATCAAGCTGAGATGCGTGGCTCTGCTGACAGGCGGCTTCCGCACTGTCGAACTCGGCGGAGCGGTAGCCGTCTACGGCGATCCGGCGGAACTGTATGAGAATCTGGATGAAATTATCGCCAAGCTGTCCGGGTAGCGCTCTTCGAGCGCGGTTGTTGGTTGCTGGTTGTTAGTTGTTGGTTTCGGGATTCCCATGCAAGCCTACGAAGTCGAAGGCTTGTGTTTTATGTGTAAAGCATAAGTTAAAAGCCTGATTTGCACATATTAATCGAACAGAACACCGGGATTGAGCCGCCCCTCGGGATCCCAATCCCTCTTTATCTTCAGCATCTCTTCCAACACGGAATCGGGATATTGCACTTTTAACAAATGTCGTTTTATTCTTCCGATACCGTGTTCAGCGGATACACACCCGCCGTGCCTGACCGCCTCCTCCGCAAACTCAATTATCAGACGCTTGGATATTTCCATTGCAGATGCGTCGGAGGGCAGCAGATTGACGTGCAGGTGATGCTCGCCCAGGTGTCCGAAGATATAGTGCTCTACGCCTGTCTCTTCCAGCCTGGAACGGTAAACGGTTATCAATTCCTTCAGTAAAGAGTGGGAAGGCACGGACGTATCCGTGCTCAGCTTGTAAACTGACGGTTCACGCAGCCTGTTGGCGGAGACGCGATTATTGACGGCTTCGGGCAAAGCGTGACGTATTCCCTTCAATTGCTCTATACCGGCATCGTCGAGCCTGTAAAGACATTCATCCAGCGATGAGCCGCATTTGTTCAGGATCTCTTCCCATTGCAGACAGACAGTCTCCGGATCCTTGCCGTCCATTATCTGTTCCAGCATTATGGCGGCACCGGCCTGCCCGGCTGATCCGGGCAAACGATCTTCCTCCCGCAGCAAGCGCAGGCAGGCTCCGTCAAAATATTCCAGGTTCTCGATATCTATGTCCGAGGATTCTACGGCAAAGGCAAAAGCGTCTTTCTCAGAAGGGAAGAAGATCAACAGGCCCATTCTCTCCTGCGGTGCCGGTTGCAGGTAAAGCTCTGCCCCGGTAACCACCGCCAGTGTGCCCTCCGACCCGATTATCAGATCGATCAGGTCCATATCCGGGTGGGAGTAATAGCCGGCGGCCGTTTTAGCGACCGGCATGGCGTAGGACGGCGCCGGGCGCGATATGCCGTCAGGCAGGACAAAGCATCCGTCTGCAACCGGTGTACGGCCTCTTTCCAGGTGCAGGATATCTCCCTGCACCGTTACCAGTTCCAGCGACGCCACATGACCCCTGGTGGCACCATATTTATAACTCCTGGCACCTGAGGCATTGGTGGCTATGGTACCTCCTATGAAGGCGCTCTCCTCGGTGGGATCGGGCGGATAGAACAATCCGCTGTTATGTAAATATACCTTCAATTCGGACAGCGTCACCCCGGCGCCGACGCGCACAAGCTGCTTGCCGTCTCTTTCAAACGGACCTTCAATGGATTTCAAACCGGCAGTGGAGAGCAGCGTTCCGCCGCAAGGAACAGCCCCTCCGGTTATGCCGCTTCTGCCGCCGCTGATCGTCACGGGACCGGTATGATTTTTCAGGTAGCCGGCTGCTTCCTCCGGCGTTTCCGGCAGCAGCAGAGCCTCCGTCCGGCCGGGTCCGGTACGCGATTCATCGGACAGCCAGGCCGAGTACTGCTCTTCTATTCTGGATTTATCTTCGATAAGCAAGCAAATCCACCTTATATATCAATCTTCCAGCGCCCCGACATAGTGCCTTATATCCAGATCCTTTTCTCTGCCGCTGCAACGGTAATTATCCAGCAGCATCTCCTCCAGACCTTCAGCCACCCTGGCCCCGATCAGGGGATCGTAAAAAGTAGCTGTGCCTATCTGCACGGCCGTCGCCCCGGCCAGGATGAACTCCAGGGCGTCTTCGGCGGTGACTATGCCGCCCATGCCTATCAGGGGGATATCTTTACCGGCTCTTTTCAAAGCCAGAAAGACCTGTCGCACCCTGAGCAGGGCTATCGGTTTTATGGCTGGACCGGAAAGCCCGCCCACCACATTGGCCAGCACCGGCCGTCGGCGACGGGCATCTATGGCCATGCCGGGAACGGTATTGATAAGAGAGAGCGCATCGGCTCCCGCTTCCACGCAGGCCAGACCGACAGCGGCGATGTCGCCGGCCGCAGGCGAAAGCTTAGCTATAACGGGAAAACGTCCGTTTACGGCACTTGTTACCGCACCTACCACCTCCGCCGCCATGCAGGGGTCGGTGCCGAAGGCCATGCCGCCTTTGGCGACGTTGGGACAGGAGATGTTGACCTCCAGAGCGTTGAAACCGCCGGCTGCGGCACAGCGCTGCGCCACCTCGGCATATTCCTCGACATTATGACCGGCAATATTCAGGATTACGGCCGTGCCGCTTCCGGCCAGTTGCGGCAACACCTCACGGATAAGGGCATCCACGCCCATATTCTGCAAGCCGATGGAGTTGAGCACCCCCCCGGCCGTTTCCACTATTCTTATGGGAGGATTGCCTTCACGCGGCTTAAGCGTAGTTCCTTTGAGGACCAATCCTCCCACAGCCTCCGGCCGATAATCGACCAGACGCCGGAAATCCAGGCCGTAGCCGCAAACTCCGGAAGCGATCAGCACCGGGTTTTTCAGGTTTACCCCGGCCACTTCGACGTTCAATTTGACACCACCCGACATTACCAGACCACCTCCCTGATATCGAACACCGGCCCATCGACGCATACCCGGCTGTATTCGGTCTCTTCCCCTTCAGCCCGGGTGCGGCAGACGCAGGCCATGCAGGCGCCTATGCCGCAGCCCATACGCTCCTCCAGCAGAGCCTGTCCCTGCAACCCGGCCTCGATCAGCATAGCCGATACTCTGGACATCATTATTCCGGGTCCGCAGACGAAGGCTTCGTAATCCTCCGCCCCGTCCTGCTCCAGAAACATCTCCAGCAGCCCGGTAACCAATCCCGGGTGCGTCCCCGATTCGCCGGCCTCCGAGGCTACGGCCGAGATCGCGCCCATCTCGCACATCAGGGCTATGCCGGCCTTGCATCCCAGGATGGTGCTGCTGTTATCCAGCAGCAGCGGGAAGGAAGCAGCGTCCCTCATACCGGCCAGCACCGTCACCGGGCGTCCTCGCCCCAGAAGCTCTGCCGCCAGCGCCGTCAAAGGCGCTATGCCTATGCCTCCGGCAATAAGCAGTGCGGGAGCATCGCCTTTCGTATCGAAACCCCGTCCCAGAGGGCCCAGCATATCAACTTTATCTCCGGCGCCGTAAACGGCTAAAGTCTCGGTCCCCAAACCTGCCTGACGAAAGAGAACGGATATCTCTCCTTCGGCCGAGTCACGTCTAAATACGCTGATCGGCCGCCGGAGCAGCGGCTTGCGCTGCAGGCGGTCCAGTCCGGAAGGCTCGGGAGCGGGATTTGCCGTCCTGTCGGATATTCGCTCGACAGGACCGTTGCAGTAAATGTGAAGAAATTGTCCCGGTTGTATCGTAGCGGCAATATCCGGCGCGTGAATACGCAGAATGTGATGGTTGCCGTAAGCAGGCAGACTTTCCATCACCCTGCCGTTCTCTTGCAGCATGCTATAGCGCCCTGCGGGCGCGGTTGCTGGTTGTTGGTTGTTGGTTGTTGGTTTCGGGATTCCCATGCAAGCTCTCCTCGAATTTGTTATTCGTTATTTGTTATTCGATCCGGGCACAGGTTGCCGGCAAACATATGACTGAATAACCTGCCAAACTCCTGGCTCCTGGCTCCTAACCTGCAAACGCAGCCAATGCTTGCACAACGGGCTTACACTTCTATCTTCTATCTTCTGTATTCTGTCTTCTATCCGATTGATTACTTATCAACAAATACTGCCGGTATTTCTTGACCACGGTCAACTTCCTGCCTGCCAGCTTCTCTATCTCCGACAGCCCTTCCTCCGGGAGCATGGCATATCTGGTGCTCGGCGAGGAGAGCCAGCCGGCCAACTGTCCGGCCTGATCGAACAAGCGCACGTGCTGCCGCATATAGAACGGCGAGCTGTTCTCTCCCAATCCCCAACTGGCTATACCGTCGCCGGGCTTCATGGCGGCAGCGGCAATCAGGGACAGAGGCCGGGTCGGCTTATTGACATCCCATACCGGCAGAGCGCCCAAATGCAGTACCCCCAGCATAATCACCGCCACCAGTGTCCCGAAAGCGATAGCCAGGTCTGTCCGTCTGGCTACCCGCAACAGCAGCCAGCCGACAAATCCGCCTGCTGAGGATGTTATACCCATATAGAGAATAAATCTGATATAGAAATGGTATTCCGCCGGCACTTTTTGCTGGAGAACAGGCACTGCAAACAACAGCAGCAGCCCCAGGATAAACAGGGAGAGATAGGAAACCCTCAGCCAGCGCCCCTGTCCCTCTCTGCTGCCGATAAAAGCGGCCAGGAAGAGTGAGAGGCTGGGATAAAGAGGGGTGATGTATCCGGGGAGTTTCGTCTTGCCGACGGTGAAGAAAGCGTATATGCAGACGAACCATAACAGCAGAAAGAGCATTCCTTCCCTGTGTTTTTGCCATAACCGGCCGGAAACGGCCAGCGCTCCGGGTATGAAACCGCTCCACGGCAGCATTCCCAGAGCCAGCACCAGCAGGTAATAATACTGGGGCTGGCCGTGTCCTTCGATGGAACTGGTGTATCGTTGCATCATATGATAGCCGAAATAGGTGCCCAGGAAATCGTGGCCGAAACGCTGCCACTGCACTATATGCCAGGGCAGAGCCACAGCCAGCATGAGGCAGGCGCCGGCGATGGTCCAGGGTGAGATGAGATCTCGCAGCCGCCTGGCGTAAATCAGGTAAAGAACCCCTATAAGGCCGGGGAACATTACGGCGATAGGTCCTTTTGTAAGGACGCCCAGCCCCATCGACAGGAAGAAGAGCAGGTAATACTGCGGTTGAGAACGCTTTACCGCCAGCAGCACGGACAGCAGAGAGAGAGTTATAAAAAACGATATGCCCACGTTGAGCAGGCCTAAACGGGATTCGGCCGTCCACTGCAGCCCGGTTATCAGTATCAGAGCCGCAATGAATCCGGTCCGGCGGTTGAAGAGCAGGCTGCCCATGATGAAGACCACCAGCATGGTGCCCAATCCGAACAGCGCGGACCATATACGGGCCGTCGTCTCGCTCACTCCCAGCAGGCTGTAGGTCGCGGCCGTCAGCCACATATAGAGAGGCGGCTTATTGAAGTACGGAGCATAATTAAAATGGGGGCTGAGGAATTCGTGTCTTACCAGCATCTCCCTGGCAGCTTCGGCAAAACGAGCTTCGTCAACCTCGGTCAGACTGAAAGCACCTATGCCGACAAAGAGAATTATGCTTCCCAGCAGCAGCAGCAGCAGTATCGCCAGGCCTTTTTTTTCAAGCAGCTTATCCAGCAGATCCATAATTTATCTCCGTATTCAAGATTCGGTTATCCGGAAGGGTTGGGAGCAGGCCCAGCCACCCTGTTCATCGTAGCATTGCACCATCAAAAATTTTTCATCGCCCTGGGGGCGGTACTCCAGCGCCCCTGCGGCTTCCGCCCTGACACATCCGGAGGCGTCGCTGCAGACCAGACGAACCGCACGGCCGCTTACGGCTGCTATACATCCGTCTTTCACGTTGAAATCCGCCTCCAAAGCACTACTCATATAAAAGGAGCCTCTGCATAGCGCCGTTATGAACGCATCGGCCTCCAAGCTTTGCATCTTGACTTCCACCCAGCCGTATCCGACCTGCCCGGCGTTATGCATATCGTCCACGGCAGCTCCCCACAGCGGCGCTTCCGGCCCCCGTGCCGACAAAGCCTCAAGCCACCTGTTCATATCCGCCTGCGACGAAGAATGGGGATTGCGTACTTCCATTATCGATACGCCTTTATACTTCAGCATATCCGATACCGTCCACTCGCCGCTGCCCAGATTACCCGCCCAGGTAGGATGAGCGGCTATCGCAACGCCCGGTTTCTCCCGGCAATCGGGGGCACTGTACAGGTCCGTATGCTTTCCCAGACGGATAAGATGTCTTCCCAACGGCCAGATAAAACGGCTTACCACCCGTTCCGCACCGGACAGCACCAGCATATCGGCATCGGTCAGCCCGCTTACATCGGTAATCCGGTTGTGATCCGTTATACACAGGATGGAAAACCCTCTGCTGCGGTACATCTCCACCGCCTGAGCAGGCGATACGCTGCCGTCGGAAAAATTTGTATGGCAGTGTAACTGTGCCCTATAATAGCTGCCTGGGAATCCGTAAGGATTCACGATATTCATGACTTTAATCCGATCTTATCAGTCTTTACAACCGTATTGCCGATAAACGGTGTCTGTGTTTCTTTAATAATTTATCATCAAACTCGGGATAACGCCAGTGGCGCCGGTTATCAGACAGAAGAAGTTTATTGCGCAAGTCCTGAACATGCCCTATAATTTATCTCTAGACATCGATTTTGATAACTCCAATAGATTATAAAGTTCTCGAGTAAGGGAAGCATCCGTTGTTGGTTATTGACGTATCAGTTATAATCGTTTCCTATAATTCAGGGCATGTGCTGGCTGATTGCCTCGACTCTTTATCTGCCTTTCATTCCTCCGTATCCTATGAAGTCATAGTAGTAGATAATCATGGTGCAGACGGTGTAGCCGAGATGTTGAAGAATAAGTATCCCGAAGCGATAGCGATCTCGCAACCCGTTAATAAAGGATTTGCCGCCGGAGCCAACCTGGGTTTATCCGCCGCCCGCGGGCGATACTGCCTGCTGCTTAATCCCGATACCCTTATGATTGAGGACAGCCTGACGTCCCTGGTCCGTTTCATGGACGAACACCCACGGGCCGGTATTGCCGGCTGCAGATTGATTGCAGCCGACGGCAAGCCATTGGTCTCCCTTGGCAGATCGATCTTCAGCCGTCTGGAGACAGCCGAGCAGGATATCGGTAAAATCGCCTGGGTTACAGGAGCGGCCATGATATTGCGTGCCGACCTGCTGACGGATACGGGCCGGCTGGACGAGGATTTCTTCTTCGAAGGCGAAGATGCGGATTACTGCATGCGTGCCGGAGAAAACGGCTGGGAAATATGGTTTACAGCCGTTACCTCCATCGTGCATCTGGAGGGAGAGAGTTGTAAAAGACCTAACGGCGTTCTCTATTTTCAGAGAAGAAGAGGGGATCTGAAGCTCCTTTCGCTTTACGGCAATATCTGGCAAATAGCCTCCTGGCGCATATTCAACCTGAGCATAGCCCTGCTGTCTTCTCCATTTCTGATCACCGCTCTTCTTGTCCGTTTCAGGCAGGAGAAGGTCCGCAATCGTATAGCTCAAGGCCTTCTGGGCTATCTGCTGGTGGGAAGATTATCCCTCACTCCGTCAGCATGGCTGGGCTTTAAAAGACGTACTCCCGTCATTCCGCAACAAGCAAATCCCACAGCTTAATTCTCAGACCGTATATCGGCAGATACAGCGACATTATCCGTTCTTATCCCGGAACAAGCCAGTGCCCCGATAAAGCTTGGAAGCGCCACATTGAAGATAAAAGAGAGCAAGATGGCGCTGGTGGAAACCTCGCCCGGTATATGATAACGATTCATCATCAGCACAACCGCCCCCTCGCGAGCGCCGAATCCGGAAATAGTGAAGGGAGCGGCACTGGCCAGGACAGATACTGGAAAAGAAGTTATCACTGCCGGCCAGGAAATCCCGGGATGCAGAGCACCGGCCAACAGATGAAACTGCCATACAGAGACACCGAATGAGGCAAAGGATACCGCCAGCAGAAGAAGCATTCGTTTCAGGCCGATATTGCTCCAACCCTGCAGAAACATCTCTATCTTTTTGACCCGCTCAAAGAGCCGTCCTATAAGAGGCAAACGTCGGCTCAGGGCTATGAGGCGGCGACTGTTAAGGATAGCCGCAAACATGACCACCGTCACCAGCGAAGATACCGCACCCAGCGACGGACTGATGATAAAGAGCCCTGCCAGAGCAAATGTCAGCACCGTTACCAGATCTATAACCCGATCAAAAACGACCAGCCCTGCGGCTACTATACGATCCTCACCGGTGAAAACGGCAGCCCGTCCCAGCTCTCCCACGCGACCGGGTGTTATCAACCCGGCGGCGGTGCCTATAAGATAGGACGCCAGTGAGCGTCCGGGGGAGAGTGAGGAGACGCTGCCGTCGAGCAACAGATGCCATTTCCACCAACGCAAAGAGATAAAGGCCAGAGCAAACACCGCCGCCAATCCCAACAGGGAAAAATCGCTGTGACTTATAAGCGCCATCGCCTCCCGCAGGGATATCTGTCGCAGCACCAGCCAGAGAAGAGCCACGGTAATCAGAATTTTGAGAACGGACTTACCCTTCATTCCTCTTCCAGCCTGTATTTGACGGAGTAGCCTTCCCTGCGGTTGCTGCTGGCCAGCATCTCTCCCAGCAGACCGGTGGAGATGAACTGTATGCCGACCATGATCAGCAATATGCCGAGCAGCAGCAGAGGTCTATTCCCTATGGGCCTATGGCCGGCAAGCCATAGAGCGGACATATACAGGCCGATAAGGACACCGGCCGATGACATCACGGCTCCGATGCTGCCGAAGAAATGCAGCGGCCGTCGGATATATTTGGTCAGCAG
>JAQVUQ010000400.1 GCA_028699365.1 bacterium
CCAACTCCAGGTTGATATCGTCCAGCACCACGGTGCCGCCGCGGATGACCGTCAGATTTTTTATCTCCAGAACGTTCACTTTCCGGCCCCCATGGCGTCCTTCATTATCTTGAGATTGTGCCGCATAAGATCGAGATAATTGTTACAGCCGGGAACGCCCTCTCCACCTATCGGATCCAGAAAGAGAATCCTGGCGCCGGTGTTCTCGGCGATAGCCTTGGCAGCTTCGGGAGAGAACTGCGGCTCGGCAAAGATGGCCTTTATACCTCTGCTTTTGACGGCTGTCACAATCTCCCTTATTTCGCGCGGAGTGGGCTCCCGCCCGGGACTCTCCTCTATGACCCCGGCCTGCTTCAAACCGTAACGACGAGCAAAATACGGCCAGGAGGAGTGAAAGGAGACAAACTCCCGGACACGGAACCCGGCCGTTTCACGCTTTATCTCTGCATCCAGCAGCGCCAGTTCCTGACGATAGCTCTCCGCCCGTTCCCTGTAATAGACGTCTCCGGCCGGGTCCGCCTCAATCAGAGCGGCCTCTATCCGGGAGACGATACCCGATACCATGACCGGGTCCAGCCAGACGTGAGGGTTACCGAACCTGCCGTGGTCGTGACCGGCACCGTGACCATGCTCTCCGTGCTCTTCATGCGCTTCATGCTCCCCGCCGGCAATATGCTCTTCTTCCCCGGTTATGAGATGGATGCCCTGCGCAGCCGTCACTCGCTTCAGGTAAGCGTTGCCCGAGGCTCCGACCAGCTTGTCGGCCCACAGCTCCAGTCCGGCCCCCACCTGAACAAAGAGAACAGCCTGGCCCAACTCCCCCACCTGCCTTGGCGTAGGCTCAAAGGTGTGCGGGCTGGCACCAGCCGGCAGCAGAACAACCACCTCCGCCCGATCCCCCGCCACCTGGCGAACGATGTCTGCCAGAGGGTAAATGCTGGCGACCACTTTTATCTTCGATGACGCTTTCTTGCCCGGCAATTCCCGGACGGCACCCAGATGCCAGACGACTGCAACAGCCAGGACCGCTAACAGCGGCAGGATAGTTCTTTTCATGATTCTCCCCTTCATCGGTGATCACCCGGATGACCGGTATCCGCAACGCCGACGGCGCAGCTTCGGCAGAGACCCTGGAGATTGATCGTGTGCCCGGTCAGTTTGAAGCCTGTCTCGGCTTCTATCCTCCCGGACAACGCTTCCACCAGGCAGCCTTCCACTTCCTGCATCCTGCGGCATTCCATACATACTATATGATGATGATGTGCATGAGGATCATCGGCCCGGCATAATCCGTAGTGGAAGCGATTTTCCGCTCCTTCCACCCTGACCAGAATGCCCAGCCCGTGCAGCTCTTCCAGATTGCGATAAACGGTAGGCAGCCCCAGGCGTCCCAGAGAGAGACGCAGATCTTCCCAGACCTGTTCGGGCGTGGCATACTTGCCCTCTTTCAGAAAATATGCCAGAATAGCCTCTCTTCTGGGAGTGACCTTGAGCTTGCCGTCCCTGAGCATACGAATATATCTCTGCAAACATGTCTCCCCTGCCTGCCCACCTTAGCCTTGGCGACGGAGGGCAGGCCACACATCACATCAGTAAATGGAAAACATTTCCATTTATTTAATTTTGCCATCTCCGGGGGATACTGTCAAGCAACGGCCGGATATTTCCTCAGGCAAAGAAGAGTAAAGCGAGAGGGGCAATTCTCAACCGGCGGGGCGAAGCGATCCGGCAAGACTCATGAGCGGTAAAACCAGATCTATCCGGCTGCGGGGAGTGATAAAGTAAAAGCCGTCCACCCGGGGCGTAAGCTTTGCAATCAGATCGGACATCATCTCCATACCGGCGGCACACTGATCCGAGGACTTTTCATAAGCGGACATGCGCTGTCTGACCTCGTCCGGTATACTTATGCCCGGAACTTCATTATGCAGGAATTCGGCGTTTCTGGAGGAAACCAGGGGTAATATGCCTATATAAACGGGAATATTCAGATTTTCCTCGGCCAGGGCCTGTTGCAGCGCATCGAACACCCGCTCCTCAAACAGAGGCTGAGTCAGGGCAAACTGCGCCCCCGCCTCTGCTTTGCGCCGCAATTTGCTTATCTGCCCGCTTAAGCTGCGAACATTGGGATTGAGCGCCACGCCGATGGAGAAAGCCGTCCCGGCATCGCCCTTCAGGTGACCGGCGTTGAACTCGGCTGCCAGACGGACCAGACTAATGGAGTTGAGATCGAAGACACCGGAGGTATTGGGCTCGTTGCACATACGGATAGGATCACCGGTAACACAGAGCAACGCCCTTACGCCCAGCAGGTGGGCACCCATCACCGCAGACTGCAACGCCAGGCGGTTGCGGTCACGGCCACAAAGATGAGGCAGCACAGGCAGACCCGTCCTCTGCTGCAGCAACCCGGCTACGCTGACGGAATCGGGATGCACGGCGGCCATGGGGTTATCGGCTACCGTAACGGCGGTGGCTCCGCCTTGCTTGAGAGCTTCCACATTGCCGGCATAGGCATCCATATCCAGATCGTCCGGCGGGTCCAGTTCCACCAGCAGAGGGAACGCAGCCGTCTCCATAAAAGAACGTTCCGGCACAGTTGCAAAAGTATCCTGGATCATCACGGCAGAATCTTTTAAGGCAGGCTTGCTGACAGACTCTAACTCTTCATGCCCGACTTGCAAACGGCCTTGAACCCTTTGTGCCTCTGTGCCTTTGTGCCTCTGTGCCTGACATGCAAACGGACCCAGAAGTTCATTGCCTTTGTGCCTGTCCACAGCATCGGCTATGGCCCGGATAGTCTCCGGCCCCGTGCCGCAGCATCCACCGATAAGGCGCACACCCAGACCCACCAGGTCCGCCGCCCGGCGAGCCAGGTAGCCCGGATCAGCCAGGTAAAGCTGCCTTCCCTCGACCTGCTCGGGGAAACCGGCGTTGACATAAGCGCTGAGCGGCACCCCGCAGCCGGACATGCCCCTGACGGCAGCCGCAATGGACGGTATACCGTAGCCGCAGTTGGCCCCCACGATATCCGCTCCGGCCGCCTTGCAGCGGCGCAGAACCTCTCCCGCTTCCTCACCTCCGGACAGACGGCCTCCGGCTTCAAAAGCCATCTGGGCCACGACGGGAAGATCTGATAGACCATGCGCTACGCTCAGAGCCACCAGCATCTCCGGCAAATCGTAAAAGCTCTCCAGTATGAGCAGATCCACTCCACCCTCTATCAGGATGCCGATCTGCTCACGAAAGACCTCCCGCCGGCAGTCGGGGTTGATGGCTTCACCCTCTACGGCCGGCAGAGGACCGACGGAGCCGGCAACATAAGCTTTACTTCCG
>JAQVUQ010000035.1 GCA_028699365.1 bacterium
GGGTGCATGTTTCGGCAGCACAATGGCCGGTTATATGGCTGATAAGGAGCACGCCGCTTTCTCCCGGCGAGGTGTCGGGGGTATCAGTCCGACTGCCTGGACAGAGCTTACATCTCATTCATCGACGGCTTACGTCTGTATCGAACTGGGCTTAAAAGGCCCCGCCAGCTCGATCTCCGCCGGCTGTTGTACCGGGCTGGAGGCTGTGGGGTGGGGCTATAGAACAATAATGGAGAACGGTGCCGATACGGTTGTTTGCGGCGCATCCGAAGCACCGATAACCGCTTTCGGTTTTTCTATTATGTGTGCCAGTCGTATCCTGACAACATTTCAGGAAGAGCCTGAAAAGGCATCACGGCCTTTTGCCGCCGGAAGAGATGGCGCGGTTCTCAGTGAAGGCGGGGCGGCTCTCATACTTGAAGAGCTGGATCACGCTCTGTCGCGTGGCGCGCGCATATATGCCGAAGTTCTGGGGTATGCCTCCCGTGGCGAGGCAGGGGATATGGTGGATACCGATCCTGACGGTAGAGCCATTGCGGAAGCTATGGCCGAGGTGCTTTCCCATGCGCAACTGACCGGCGAGGATATCGACTATGTTCATGCGCACGGTTCGGGATTTCCGGCCGGCGATATTGCCGACACCAACGCCGTAAAGCGTGTAATGGGAGAACGGGCGTACTGTATTCCGGTAAACTCCATTCGCTCGATGATAGGGCAGGCACTGGCTGCCGGCGGTGCGTTGCAGGCAGCTTCGACCGCGTTGTCCGTATATCACGGTATAGTGCCGCCAACGATAAACTGTAACGATTCCGATCCCTTTTGCGATCTTGATTACGTCACCGAGGGCGCCAGAAGCGTCAGGATCCGGCACGCTCTCATGAACGGTACCAGCGTGGGCGGAACCCATGCAGCGTTACTGTTCGGACGTTATAACGATAATGCACCACGGAGGGGCAAGTGAGCTTTAAGCTGACAATGCTTGCTATTGCCGCGGGCACCAATTTTTGCCTGGGTGTTTTTGTTCTCTTTAAAAACAGGAGAATTCTTGTTAATAAACTGTTTGCTCTTTTTGCCGGATTCGTTACTTTCTGGGTTCTGTTTGTACTGCTGACCGAGAGCGCAAGCACTCCTGTTATCGCTCTCTTCTGGGACAGAATGACATTTGCTACAACCAGTTTACTACCGGTAAGCTGTCTTATCTTTGTTTCGGTATTTCCCTTAAAGAGAGCATTGACGGTTACTCGTGATATCAAAATATTCACGGCTATCGGCTTTGTCTTCTTCTTCCTCTCGTTTACTCCGTTTATCATCCAAAACGTATCGCTTGAACCGTGGGGCGTGAAGGACCACTGTGGGCCGGCCATATCCTTGTTTGCTATCTATTTTCTTGCCTGCATGTTCTGGGCTATAGTAGGGCGTCTGTATATGCAAAGCTACAGAACCAGAGGCGTTGAACGACTTCAGATACAATACCTTGCAATGGGTATTACGGTATCCACGGTTATAGGCGTGATGACTAATCTACTGATACCTATGTTCTTCAAGTCGTCTTACTTCGCAGGCTTTGGTCCTTCCTTTTCCATAATTATGATCGGCTTTATTGCTCATACCATTGTCAGGTATAAATTGCTGCAAATACACCTGGTTCTGAAAAAGGGATTTGTCTATTCTCTTTCGATAGTAATAGCGGCCGGCAGCTTTATCTTCCTTCTCTTATACAGCCAGAGAATACTCGAGGATTTTCTGGGCTTTTCTTCATTACTATCATCTGCAATTATTGCTCTGGTAATCGCTATAGCATTTCAACCGTTACGTCTTTATATTCAGGGTATATTCGATAGATATTTATACAGGGAATCGTATAGCTACCACAGCACTTTGCTGGAGATAAGCAGGTCTCTGGCGTCAATTCTCAACCTGGATCAGATAAGCCATTACATATACAACATAATATATAATACCATGCACCCTGACCGTGTTTATCTCTATCTTCTTGGAGCACAGGTAGATTGGATGCAGTTAGTATTGGCGCACAGTGCCATGGAGACGAACGCATCACCGCCTGACAGGCTGTCTGTCGGTAGCAGGCTGATCACATATATCGCCTCCAAAAAGGATATCGTATTACGTGAGGAGTTGATGCGGCTCTCGTCCGAGAGAGGAATAGAAAGCGTTATTGCCGAGATGCACAGGCTGGAGATTGACGTAGTTGTTCCTATAATGCTGGAGGGGAGACTCACAGCCGCTTTAATGCTCGGGCCAAAACTTTCGGGTGATATCTATTCCATTGAGGATATGGGACTTCTTGTCACTATGGCCAATCAGGCCGCAGTGGCCATCAATAACGCTCAACTGTATGAGGAAGTCCGGCGTGTTCGCGATTATAATGAGAGCATTCTTGCCAATATGGAAAGCGGTGTCATTACCGTTGATAAACAATGCATGGTCATGCTCTTTAATCATGCTGCAGCCCGTATATTCCTACTTGATAAGAATACTTCCGTAGGTCAGCATATCAGCGATATCAGCCCGATACTTACGGATAAAGTTATGGACGCTTTGGAGAGCGGTAATACCTGCAGCAATCTGGAAGTAGCTCTTCCCCAGGAGGGAGAGAGCCTTCCGCTGATGATAAGCACTACTATTCTCAAAGGAATAAGAGATGATATAGAAGGCGTAATTCTTGTATTCAGCGATCTCTCTCGTATCAAGGAACTTGAGGAGGAGCGCAATCAGGCTGAGAGGCTTGCATATGTCGGCGGGTTGGCAGCCGGCCTGGCCCATGAGATCAAGAACCCTCTTGTTTCGATAAAAACCTTTGCTCAACTCCTGCCGGATAAGTTCGACGATCAGGAATTCAGAGAGGTCTTTTCGCAATTGGTTGTCAAGGAGATAGAGCGTATTGATCTTCTTATATCGCAGTTGCTGGGCTTCGCCCGCTCCACTCAGGCGGAAATGATGCCGATGAATATTAAAGACCCCCTTGACGAGATGCTGCTGTTGTTATCTAATAGGTTACAGGAACGCTTGATAGAAACTAAGAAGCATTATCCGCCAGGGAGTGTTCTTGTGTTCGCCGATGGCGGAAAGATGAAGCAGTTGTTTCTTAATATGTTTATTAACGCCATTGAGGCTATGCCGGATGGCGGGAGTCTTAACATAGATATAGCACCGAATGACAGGGACGGCGATAAATGGTTCAGGATTATGATCGCCAATACCGGCGGGAAGATCCCTCCGGAGTTGAAGCAGAAGGTTTTCATGCCGTTCTACTCCACAAAACCGGGCGGGACGGGTCTGGGGTTGTCGATATGCCAGAAAATCATTCATGAGCATGGGGGAACCATTTCTTTGACTGATGAGGATATTACCAGATTTTATATAGATTTGCCGGCGTTTAAGATACCTTCTATCGGGATAGAGGCATAGAGTATAAATGAATACGGTCTTTTTGGCCAGTGACAGAGAATATATGCTGGCTGCCATGCGACGCGCCTTACCGGAGGGATGTACGGCAGTATGCGTTAATACTCCGGAGGAGGTAATAAGTTATACCTCTCTGGACGCTGATATTGCTCTGGTGGACATCACCAGCAGGCGCAGTGAGCATATCAGCATTATAAGCCAGTTGAAGAAGCTTATGCCCAACTGTGCGGTCATCGCTGTTCTTCCTTCGGAAAAGCGTGAAGGCGAGGAACTGGTGACTGACATGTGCTATGAGACGGTACGAGTGCCGATCGACATAGCGGATTTGCGTATTTCCGTTTTAAGGGTCATCGAGCGGAGCAGGCTGTTGCGTGAGATAACACACCTGAAGGCCAATCTGCATGAAAAACGCGATATCGAACTCCCTCACGCTCAAATTGCTCATTCGGATTCACGTTTCAACGGCGTCCTGAGAAAGTTTGCCAAAGGATTGGGTGCCGGGTTCAATCGTGAGAGATTGATAAAGTTCATCCATGAGGCTATTGACGAACTCAATCCCGTCAGCCGTGTCTCTATAATCCTGGCGGAGCCGGGAGGGGAATATACTGTTGCCAGTAGTCGCGGCCTGCATCCTGATGTACTTGACAGCCTGTATCTCTCTCCCGGCAGAGGACTCCTTCTATGGCTGTCGCAGCAAGGCCGGGTTTTGCGTAAATCGGAAGCCGGGTATTCCGGTGATCCTCTTCTGCTGGATGCCGTCAGGGAGATGGATGTTCTACAGGCGGTTGTCAGTATACCATCCATAGGCAAGGGGCGCCTGCTGGGGTCCATAAACCTTGGTGAGAAGGTGATTGGCGGCCAATACAGCAATGAAGAGCTTGAAATGCTGTATATATTGGCGAGCAATATCGCCGTAGCCCTGGAAGACATAGACATCTTCAATGAACTTCAGCATCAGAAATCGTATATAGAAGATATTCTTCTCAGGATGAACAGCGGTGTCATAACCATCGATGCTTCCGATCGTATTACCATCTTCAATCACCGTGCGGCCGAAACCCTGGATATCCAGGCTGAGAGGGTTATCGGGGGGGACCTGCGTAATCTTCCGTCTCCTTTAGGCGACATGCTTCATGAGAGTCTTGTTACCGGCAGAAAGCGAAATCAGCATCAGATCAAGCTGGCGGGCAAGCGTGACTGCTACCTGGAAATAAGTACGTTTCAGTTGCGGGATGCGTTATCCTCCGTCAGAGGCGCTGTGCTGATATTCGATGATATCAGCACGGAGAGAGCCCTGCAGCGGGAGAAGGAAAACGCACAGAGGCTGGAGATGCTTAACAGAGTCGTGGCGCTGCTTGCCCACGAGCTGCGGAATCCGCTGGTGTCCGTAAATACTTTTATTGAGCTCTTTCCGGAACGGAAAAACGATGAGGATTTCAACTCGGGTTTCTATGAGGCTGTCTGTAAGGATGTGCATAGGCTTGATGACCTGCTTGATAAGCTCATCACCTTGTCAAAACAATCCGATTACGATTTTGAATCGACCGATGTGTCCTCCCTGCTTAAAGAAAGAATAAAGAAGCTGGAGACGCCGGCGCGTGAAGCCGGTATCAGCATCAAGCCGAGTATGGGGGCTGCTTCCGTGCGGTTGTCCCTGGATCGTAAGCAGATGGGCAAAGCGATAGAGTATATCATTCACAATTCGATCAATTCCACCAGGAGCGGTGGTGTCGTATCCGTCAGTATTGATGACGGCGCAGACGGTGACTATGTCAGGATATCGGTCAACGATGACGGCGATCCATTGCCGGCTAACAGTGTTGACGATGTTTTTCGACCGTTCTTTGTGAGCGACGGCAGAGGTGCGGATATCGGGCTGGCCGTAGCACACCGTATTGTACATGATCACGGCGGGAATCTGATTATCAACGGGAACGACAGGGCGCGGTTCGAGGTAGTATTGCCGGTAAACTCTGACAGGGGGGAGAACCATGAATAGCAAGGCGACTATTCTGGTAGTCGACGATGAATTTGGCCCCAGGGAATCATTCCGCATGTTATTGAAAGACCGCTATAGAGTTATTACGGCAGCCAGCGGTAAGGAAGCTCTGGCAGTTGTCGATACGGAAGGCGACGAGATAGACCTGATCCTTCTGGATATACGCATGCCGGAGGAGGACGGTATAACCGTCCTGCAGAAGATAAAGAGTAGAAACCCGGAGATAGAAGTGGCTATGGTAACCGCATATGCCTCGGTAGAGACGGCGCGGAACGCATTGAAACACGGAGCCATAGACTATCTGATAAAACCGTTCGATCGTGACGATGTGGAGGAGATTGTCAGTAGGGGCATAGCCCGGCGGCGTAAACAGCGTGAAAACAAAGTCACCATACAGCGGCTGCAGGTTGTCAACAGTACGCTGCAGGGAGAGATCGAGAAAGCACGGGAGGATGTCAGGGAGCATTTTGCAGGCACTGTTCAGGCGCTTATTGCGGCTATCGACGCCAAGGATCACTATACGGCCGGACATTCTGAACGTGTGGCATCGCTTACCCGCTATCTGGGAGAGTCTTGCGGCATTTTCGACAGGGAACTGGAACTGCTGTGCCAGGCTGCCCAGGTTCACGATATAGGAAAGATAGGTATAAGTGAAGCGGTATTGAGGAAAAAGGGATCTCTTCTGGAAGAAGAGATGGAGGAAATGCGAATGCATCCCGCAATAGGTGCTGAAATACTGGCGCCGGTGAATTTTTTGCGGGATATGATACCGGCTGTGCTGTATCATCATGAGAGATACGACGGTACGGGATATCTACAGGGGATAGAGCGTGATCAGATAGCTCTTTATGCCAGGATAGTGGCTATTGCCGATGCCATAGATGCTATGGGATCCGATCGTCCGTACAGAGAGGCTATGTCGCCTGAACAGATCTGGCAGAGCCTTTATAACGGTGCCGGAACGCAATTCGATCCTGAATTAGTTGAAGTTGCCTTGAAATTAAGGCTGCCATATATACAGCAACGCTTAACCGAGACTTATAAGCAGATCAAGCGGTAGTATTGCCGGTAAGCTCTGACAGGGGGGAGAACCATGAGTAGCAGGGCGACCATTTTGGTTGTCGACGACGAGTTCGGTCCCAGGGAAGCCTTTCGTATGCTGTTTAAGGATTGCTATAGAGTGATCACGGCAGGCAGCGGTAAGGAAGCGCTGAACATAATCGATTGTGAAGGAGATGGGATAGACCTTGTCCTTCTGGATATCCGTATGCCGGAGGATGACGGTATAACCGTTCTACAGAAGATAAAGAGTATAAATCCGGAGATAGAAGTGGCTATGGTAACCGCATATGCCTCGGTGGAGACGGCGCGTGACGCTTTGAAATACGGGGCCATAGACTATCTGATAAAGCCGTTTGACCGTGCCGATGCAGAAGAGATAGTCCGGCGCGGTATCGCCCGGCGGTGTGAACAGCGTGACAGCAGAATTACTCTGCAGCGACTCCAGTTGGTCAACAGTGCGCTTCTCGGTAACGTTGAGCAGGCCTGTTATGAGGATATCCGTGCCGATGCCGTGATAACGACCGATATCGACGGCCTGGTAATCACGATGAATAAGGTGGCGGAGGAGCTTACAGGCTGGTCGCTTGAGGATGCTGCGGGCAGGGGGATCGACGAAGTATTCAATATAGTCTCGGGGAAAACCGGCCGGCAGTGCCGGGATATCCCTGAAAAGATACGCAAAGCCGGATGCATAGTGGGCCTGACAAGCCTGACCGTCCTTGTCTCAAAAGACGGAAGCAGGCGGACGATAGCCGATAGCGGAACAACAGTCTGTGGAAAAGACGGGACAATAATAGGCATTGTCATAGTGTTTCGGGATATAACCGAAAAGATGATAATGGAAGAGGAACTGGCCAAGGCCAGGAAACTGGAGTCGCTGGGTATTCTGGCCGGAGGGATAGCACACGATTTCAATAATATACTGATGGCCGTTCTAGGCAACATCTCATTGGCCAAAAGAGAGGTTATGACGGGCACGGATCTGTATATAAAGCTCTTCGAGGCAGAGAAAGCCGTCGTCAGGGCAAAGGAACTCACACAGCAGTTGCTGACGTTTTCCAAGGGCGGTACGCCTGTAAAGAATACGGCATCCGTAAAGGATCTTATCATGGATTCCGCCGGCTTTGCCTTGCGAGGCTCAAACGTCAGTTGTGATTACGATATTTCCGAGGGACTCTGGCCGGTCGAAGTGGATGAGGGACAGATCAGCCAGGTTATAAGCAATCTGGTTATAAACGCCGATCAGGCTATGCCGGACGGGGGAACCATCAGGATATCCGCTGCCAATATATCTGTCGGTCCCAGTTGTATCGATGGAAGCATCGTCGAGGGAAAATACGTGAAGATATCCGTTTCCGACAAGGGGATCGGTATGCCTGAGGACCATCTCTTACGAATATTCGATCCTTACTTTACCACCAAGGAAAGCGGCAGCGGTCTGGGCCTGTCCATAGTCTATTCCATCGTAAAAAGGCATGACGGACTTATCACTGTGGAGTCCAAACAGGGTAAGGGCACTACCTTTCATATATATCTGCCCGCATCGCAAAGAGAGCTGAAGGTCGAGGATAAACCGGCGGCGGAGTTTCTGGCGCTGGAGACCGGAAGAGTTCTGGTGATGGATGATGAACAGGCTGTGCGGGATGTAGTGGGAAGGATTCTGGAGCATCTGGGATGGGAAGTCGGATATGCGGAAGAGGGAACCCGGGCTATCGAGGCGTATCAGGCGGCCATGGACTGCGGACGCCCGTTCGACGTCGTCATCATGGATCTCACCATTCCCGGCGGAATGGGCGGAAAAGAGGCTGTAGAGAGGCTCAGGGAAGTCCACCCGGACGTCATGGTAATAGTATCCAGCGGATATTCCAATGATCCGGTAATGGCTGACTATGAACAATACGGTTTCAACGGCGTGATAAACAAGCCTTACCGCATAGAAGAGATGATAGAGGTTCTTCACAAGGTAACTCATCAATAACATTTTTGCTCTTGAAATTGTCCTTTGAATAATGGATAATATCAACTGAATTCTTATGATAGTGTGGGGGAGGATTATTGTAGCATGAACAGCAAATTATCCGCGCTTCAGGTGGCACGGGCCGAGTACAAGCCCAAGCTGCCGAAGCTTCTGAAGGACAACAGCTTTAAACTGGTATTTGAGGAAGCGGTTCTCGATACCGCATCGATAGATGATATACGCCGGCAGTTTCCTCATTCGTTTGGAAAACCGCTGGCCAGATTTGTGTCCGGCGAGGGATCGCTCTCTAATGAGCCCGTCTCTGTCGGGGTTGTTCTTTCCGGAGGGCAGGCCCCCGGCGGCCACAATGTTATTGCAGGACTGCTGGATGCTCTTAAGGCCGCCAATGAGAACAGCCGGCTGATAGGCTTTCTGGGAGGACCTGCCGGAATAGTAAAAGGCAAATACACGGAGCTTACTCCCGAATTCGTGGCCGGGTACAGAAACACCGGCGGTTTCGATATTATCGGCAGCGGCCGTGACAAGGTGGAGAAACCTGAAGATCTGGAGGCTTGCCGAAAGACCCTCGAGAGCCTCGGCGTCAAGAGCCTGGTCGTTATAGGCGGAGACGATTCCAATACCAATGCAGCGCTTATGGCCGAGTATTTCACGGCCAACGGTTACGATATACAGGTAATAGGTGTTCCCAAAACGATTGACGGCGATATGAAGAACGAGCATATAGAGACCTCATTCGGATTTGACACTGCATCCAAAACCTTTGCCGAACTGGCAGGCAATATTTGTCGTGATTCCATGTCCGCCTGCAAATACTGGCATTTCATTCGCCTGATGGGACGTGCCGCCAGTCACATAACACTGGAGGTTGCCCTCCAGATACATCCCAACATAGCTATAATCTCCGAAGAGGTCGAGGCGTCGGGTATGACACTTCCGGATGTGGTCGACCAGATCGTCGAGGGCGTTTGCAAGCGTGCAGAGGCCGGTAAGAATTACGGCATAATCCTTATCCCGGAAGGCCTGCTGGAGTTCCTGGCGGATGTGAAGGAGCTTATCGCCGAGTTAGGGAAGATTCTGGATACCGATGAGGATTACATAAACACCCTGACCGATCCCTCGGACAGGAGGCAGCATATCGATACCAGGCTGACCCCTGCTTCCGCCAAGGCTTACGGATCTCTTCCCGACGATATTCAGCAGGTGCTGCTGAGGCGGGATAAGCATGGCAATCTTACCCTCTCCCAGATAGAGACCGAGAAGCTGCTGATAGATCTGGTGAACGATAGAATTCGGCTTATGCAGACAACCGGAGAATTCAAAGGGAAATTTGCGGCGCTCAATCATTTCTTCGGTTATGAAGGCCGTTGCGTCGCACCATCCAACTTTGATGCCGATTACACTTACACTCTGGGATATACTGCTGCTCTGCTGTTAAGAGCCGGATTGACCGGCTACACGGTTTCCGCCACCAATCTGGCCAAGCCTGCCGACGAGTGGGTTATGGGCGGCGTGCCCGTTGCATCCATGCTTACTATGGAATTGCGTAAGGGAAAGATGAAACCAGTGATAAAGAAAGCCCTGGTGGATGTTGACGGTAACGCGTTTAAGTCGTTTGCTCAGGTCAGAGACAGGTGGCTGGTAGAAGACGATTACGTCTTTCCCGGCCCTATTCAGTATTTCGGGCCGTGTCCGGTTTGCGATGCCACCACCAAAACCTTGCAACTTGAATGTGGTGACGGCTGGTGCAATGCCAATATATCCGTGAACGAAGCAGTGCCTGCCAAGTAAAAGGATAGTGGCAGTATCGATGGCATATGAAAGGAGGACGGTAGAGGGGTACCGTCCTCCTTTTCAGTTTAAGCTATATCCCCGCTGACCGTAATGGTGTATTCGCGGAGGATAACATTCTTTTCAGAACGTTTCAGCGCTTCCAGGACGATCTTTTCCATGCCGAAACAACAGGGAACCTCCATATGCACTACGGTTACCGAGTGCACATCGTGCAGGCTAAATATATGGCTCAGTTTTTCAATATACTCCTCATTTGAGTTGTCCAGCTTAGGGCAGAAGATCAGCGCAACTTTATTCTTTAGAAAGCGCTGATGAAATGCGGCATAGGTAAAGGGAACACAGTCTGCTGCAACCAGAATATCCGCTCCATCGAAGTAAGATGCTGCCGGATTGACAAGGTGCAGTTGGACGGGCCATTGCCTCAACTCCGATACAGCCGGTTCCGTGGTACCGTTTACATCTGTCTTCCGGGCAGGGGAGAGGGTTACGGCTTTGGAACCGGGACAACCTCCTCCAGCGGCGGGCCCGTCCTCCGTAGTCGTGCCGCTGCAACTGCAGGAACCGCTGTCATCGTTGCTTTCCGTAATTGCTATGTCATGCTCCTTGAGATAGCTCAACGCTTGCTGCAGATATGCGTTCTCGCCATGATCCCGAAGATGCTTGATATGTGCCTTGACGGTATTGATTCCGCCTTTGACTATATTATCCATAACCGCTCTCTCGTTGTAAGGTTCCGCTTCTCTTTCCTCAGTAGTAATTGCTCCCACGGGACACTCTCCCAGGCATGCGCCCAGACCGTCGCAGAAGAGATCGCTGACCAGCCTTGCTTTACCGTCGATCAGTTGAAGTGCGCCCTCCGGACAATTGGGCATACAGAGGCCACAGCCGTTGCAGAGCTTCTCATCGATTTTTATTATTTTTCGTTTCACTGATGTCACCTCTCTTTTTACAGAGCATACAATATCCCCGGCATTATGAATATGATCCAAGTCAATTTTGAAAAGTTTATCGAAAAATGTTTAGAAAAAGAAATAGGGGGTATATAATAAGTGCCTTCCCCCAAAGGTATGCCCGCTTGAAAGAGCGGGCTATTTTTTTTGATATGTGAGCGGCCGGGCTAGAGGGATTCTATTCTCATGACGGTGGTTGAACTCATGGGAAGAGGATCGGGTATCACCGTATTTATTACCGGCATGATGAGATCCTGATTGTAATTGACACGAACGGTGATATAATCGCCGACATGACGGGCGGCTTCGCTGGAAGGTGTGACGGTGATGGTTAAGTGGTTGGTATCAAATCCGGGCAAGCGATTCGTTACAAGCGTGGCGATATCGGCGTTGGTCCGGCCCGTTGCTCCGGCACGTGCACCCTCACGAGAGCTCAGCGTCAGAGACATATATGATTTCAATACCAGCGTGAACTGAAATACGCCCATCAGCAATAATAGAAG
Organism: bacterium; assembly: GCA_028699365.1. Taxonomy (GTDB): domain Bacteria; phylum UBP13; class UBA5359; order UBA5359; family UBA5359; genus UBA5359. The sequence continues at coordinate 11,710 of JAQVUQ010000035.1, forward strand.
TATCGGCAGAAGAAGCGCCAGTTCAAGTATTGACTGTCCGTTATTCCCTTTGTGAATTCTCATTCGCACTCCCTGTGGCATCGATTCGCGTTTGCAGGGCATCGATCTGTTTTTGCATATCCAGCGCCCGTCTTTTTTGATAGAAATAGAGATAAGTGAAGCATGTAAGAAGATAAAGTTCAATAATATCGAGCCAGTTTACATCCATATTCATCCCGGCACCTACCAACTATCGCTTATCAGTTCGTAATTGCATTATAGCCCAAGGCGGCGGCTCAGGCAAGGCTGCTGAAGAAATATATGGGGTAGAGTGTCCTGCTTAAACGCTAAATCCGTTTCCTTGCATACCCTGCTTCCCTGACAGTATAATTAAATTGCAGGCAGACGGCCAAGCGCTTTGCATCACAAACAGATATTCTATTATTCTATCCATGTATTCAGAGAAGGGAGGTGGCAAGCTTGAAATTCAAATGTTTGATTGTCGACGATGATGAAAGGTCATCCTGGTTATTGAAGACCATATTGGAGGAAATTGAAGATATAGAGGTTGCAGGCACAGCCTCTGACGGACAGAAAGCGTTGGAAATGGCAGAGGACGTGCAGCCGGATATAGTCTTTATGGATATTGTTATGCCCGGGATGAACGGTATGGATGCTTCCGTGAAATTGAAGAAGGGTAGACAATTGCCGCTGGTAGCTTTCGTATCCGGATACACAGAGTATATACCTTTAGGCTATGATTTTAACGGAGCAGATTATATCCTCAAGCCGTTTATCAAAGAGACCGTATTGCCCAAAGTCGAACGTCTGAAAGAAAGTGTACGGGTAATTAAGGAGAGTTCATTTGAATACATTTGCTCAGATATAGATCGATTGAGAGAGAATCTCAAAGCCTATTTGTCTGGCATCATCAGAATCCAAACTAAAGCAGAAAGCTTTAAAAATTTTCGCATCAGAGATATCATCTCTTTTTATAGCCGTGGAGGACATCTGTTTATGCGATATGGAAGCGATGAACCGCAGAGGGTCATGCCCACTATGAAGGATATGGCCGCTCAAATGGCCGGGTATTTTTTTGTCCAGGTTCATAGAGGGCATTTGATCAATATGCAACGTATAAGTGATATCGAGCATTATGGTAAAAAAGCATATCGTATCTATGTAGATGATGGATCGATTGTTCCTGTCGGCAGGAATTACATCAAAACGATAAGAGAGATAGAAGACCTTCGGCAAATCATCGAAAAAGGCCCTTAAAGTAAATGCGAGACCATTCATGTCAAACGAGGACCGTTCAGCCGAGTGAGTTTATCATCATGCAGAAATCATGCAGGAATTAAAAAAGATGTTAGCGAATAAGAGCTTAGTTAGCGGAATAGCGCTGGTCAGCCGGTAAGGCAGGCAAGGGCAAATAGGGTAAAAATAAAGAGCCGGAGAATTGGCGTTCCCCGGCAGAGCCAAAAGAAAAAACCACGCGAAGGTCATTACTTTAAGGCTCGTTTTTATTATACCTTATGTTTCGTTACATGAAAATACGTGTACGCAAATTGCCCGTTCTACCGTTACCAATATGACTTTACGGTAATAACGTTAATAGGGGTGAAGAATGGCCGTAGCCCAGCAAGCCAGAGAGAGCATATCAGATATCCTGCTCAAA
>JAQVUQ010000401.1 GCA_028699365.1 bacterium
AGCATTGTCCGGTCATTCTCGGTTAGCAGCAACAATGGTCCCGGTAGGATGAGTGTTCCCAATCGTTCCAAACGTGTCCAAATGCCGCCTGATAGGCATAATCCATCGTCCCATCATAGCCATTTCTATGTAACAACAATCCGAAATTACGACGATAAACTTCAGGCGTCTCTTCGCCGCCCTGCGGATTTGCGTAAGAGAATATTTTATGTCCTTCACCGTGATATAGATCCGCTAGTTGCTTGTTCGGCGCGCTATGTGTGTTCGCCAAATCTAAAACATCGACTACCGAGGCCGCTAATACCGCTGTTTGAGCGCAAAACACTTTTCCGCCCGCCGCATGAACTGCGCCAATCTGCGCCCTGTTTTGATTATTATCCATGGAGCTTTCATCAATGCCATAGATATATAATTGATTCACACCATAGCCGGCAACATTATTTGCCAAATTAGACACCGCGGTACTCAAGGCGGTTAAGTCATCTCCATAACTGTTGATGAAAAGACCCAAATAATAAAGGTTTTCGATATTTATGCCTTCTTCGCTGCAAATCGTGAGCGCATCTCCGAGATTCGTTTGAGCATATAAAGCCGGGGCCGTCACACCATGGCTTACAAGATCTCGCATCTCCGCCCTGAATTGTTCTTCGTTTTTACTTCCACACGATATGCTTCCCGTGGAACTCAAATATCCCAATTGATAATACATACTATAGTCCAGGGTAGGCGCAGAGAGTTCTATTTCCGGAACGACTACCTTTACCTTAACGGTAGCGGCAACGCCAGGGCCGATTATGTCTATATTGCCGATATACGTTCCGGTCACCGCCGTATCCGGCACATGAATCGTAACCCAAAATTGCTTGTTTTTATCAGCTTCCAGATTCACTGGCTGAAGAGTTGCACTATCTCTTATCGGGAAACCATCAATTGTAGTGAACAACGGCGGATCGGGGCTCGGATCGCTGATGCATACAGTTCTCGGTGTAGGTGTATCGAATCTTACATAGTTCTTTTGCTCTACAAGATCAACTTGGATTAATGAATCGTCTTTCAAGAGGAGTTCCGGCACAAGATTTTTATGCGTCATATCATATAGCTTATATCCTGCTTGATACCAGCACTTAACTACCCTGACATCTACGCTTGTACCGGGTATGGTTTCTATACCGCCTTGTCTTACAAGGTCCGTCACTGTTGCTGCCACACCGCTACTATTGACATCGGATTTTATGACAAAACTCGCAGACTCATATTCTCCCCTGCAGGCAGTTATGGATATGTTTCGGGAAATAAAAGCAGACAACACAGTATTCGGCAGTATCCTGCTATCACTTATTGCGGGTATGACGTACACATTCGTCGCAGCATACGCCTTAAGACAAAGGCATAACACTCCTACCAATATAGCCCAAACCACTATCTTATGCTTTTTCATTTTTACCTCCTGTTTGCATAGAATCCTCCACTGCTCTTTCTCTTAGATCTCGCGCTCGATGATCAGTTCGCTGTTAAATCCTATTATTTTGCTCTCATACCCTCGAACAGCAGTTCATTGATCCTGCGAGCAGCGTTCACCGCAGCCTGCCGTGCTGTCTGCTTGCCCAGATAGGCTAATTCCAGTTCGTCACTGATAACTTTCTTCCACTGATCCGTGGAAGCATACGGCGTCAGCGGGCTGGGCACGGTATACTTCACCTCATCCATAAACACCTTGTTAAACCCGGCCGGATGATCGGGATTACCCAGGAACATATCGGATTCAGCTATTTTTTTAACTACGGGGATGTTATAACCAGCCTTAGCCAGTTCTTCTTCGCATCTGCCTACTACCAGATATTCCATCAACTTCCAGGCAGCTTCGGGATGCTTCACTTTACTGCTCATCACCCACCCGAACGGCCCGGTCACGATGTTGACTCTCTTCTTCTGATGCAGCCCCGGGGCTACTCCCCACTTGAAGCTCTTGACCTGATCCCGCACTATAGGCACGTAAAACCTGCCGGCCAGGAACATGCCCAGCCTGCCGGTCTGGAAGAGCTGCAACTGGTTGGAGTTCTGCATATCGCTGAGAGAGGGTATGACTCTGTCTTTAATCCTCAGGTCCACCACATATTGGAAGGCTTCTATGGCCTGTGGGCTGCCCAGAAGGCATTTTTTGCCGTCGGGGCTGAAAATATTGCCACCGTTTTGGGTCACCAGCAGAGGTATATCTCCAACCAGGCCACCAAACCGCCTCTGCCCTCCTTCTCCTGCAGTCAGCTTGAGCGCCATCTGCCGGAATTCAGCCCAACTCATGCTTCTGGTAGGATACAGCAACCCCGCTTTATCGAACATGTCTTTGTTGTAGAACAGGGTGTAATCCGGGGACCAATCGGTCCCGAAACCATAGACCGGTCCCTGCCCTACGGTTTTGCTCTGTGCATTGTATTTGTACTTATACAGCACCTGAGGGAAGAAGTCTTCCAGCTTCAATACGCTGCTTTTGGCGATGTAATTATCCAGCGGCTCCAAGGTGCCTCTCTGGACATAGGTGGGAATGTAGTCAGGGCCAAGCCGGAAGATGTCAGGAGGATTGCCTCCGGCTATCATGGTCATCAGCTTAGTCTGATACTGCTGGGAAAACCATATCTTCTCCACTTTGATGCCGGGATTCTGCTTCATGAACTCATCAAGGGATTTGTCGATGATCTGGCAACCTATGTCGGTGGGTGAGTAGGCGCAAGCCACTGTGATGGTTATCTTGCCCTGATCCCCTCGTCTCTGGCCACCACAACCGGCAACTGCAATCACCAGAGCAAGTAACAAAATACAACAACTAAGCCGTCTTAGCATTTTATGCTCCTCCGTTATGACAACGCTTCTTAGCCTTTTCATCAGGAGTATTACTTTTTGAATTTCGCAACTTTTACAGAAAGCAATCGCTTACAAACTTAAGCATTTCTTTCTCAAACAGGAATTCGACCTTATCAAAAGGCAGACTGTCATCGGTAGTCATGGTGTGCTTGCGGCCTTCTGCCTCAATAAAAACCGGACTATGCCCGGCATTCCGCAACAATGAAACCATTTTCCTAGACTGCTCTACCGGCACAATATTATCAATCGTTCCATGTGCTATCCAAACCTTGGGAGCACAAGAGTGAATATGGTTGATTGGTGAGGCTTCTTTGTATGCATCCGTTTTCTCTGAGGGCGTTCCTCCCATAAAATCCGGCGTCATAGTATTACCGCGAACCTGATCATGTGCATACTGATCTACAAGATCCATTATCCCGCAATAATCAACTATCCCTTTTATTCCGCATATATCGTCTTCTTCCTTAG
>JAQVUQ010000402.1 GCA_028699365.1 bacterium
CGATATAAATGTGATGGACGATCTCAAGAAGAACCTTATGACCAATTTTATCCCCGCCATTGCCTGCAGAGAAGATATCCAGCGGGCCATAGTGCAGTACTACGGCGGAAGACTCCTGGATGCCCATAAAGTGGAGGAGGAAGATACCAACAAAGAGCAGGAGATAACCCTGATCAACAGCCTGCAGCAGATGGGCGAAGAAGCTCCCGTAGTCACCCTGGTGAACAATATCATCGAGCAGGCTATCAACCAGCGCACCAGCGATATCCATATAGAGACCATGGAGAAGGAGATGATAGTGCGCTTCAGGATAGACGGAGTGCTGCACGACTTCATGACCATTCCTCGTAGGATGCATGCCCATGTGGTCTCCAGGGTGAAGATAATGGCCGGTATGGATATTATAGAGAGGCGCCTGCCGCAGGAAGGACGCTTTCAAGCCAGGATGGAGACACAGGAGTTGGACGTCAGAGTCTCCTCCATGCCTTCCTGCTACGGCGAGAAGATAGTCTGTCGCATCCTGAACAAGAGCGCATCCGTCATGAGCCTGGAACAGCTCGGCTTCAGTCAGAAGCATCTTAAAGCGTTTGAATCCATGATCAACAAGCCCCACGGCATGATCCTGGTAACCGGGCCCACCGGCAGCGGCAAGAGCACCACCCTGTATGCCGCCCTGAACCGGCTGAACTCCATCCAGAAGAACATCATTACCGTGGAAGATCCCATAGAGTACCAGATAAGAAGGATCAACCAGACCCAGGTGAACAACAAGGTAGGCATGACCTTCGCCGTAGGCTTAAGATCCATCTTAAGACAAGACCCCGATATCATCATGGTAGGCGAGATAAGAGACGGCGAAACAGCCGGCATGGCCATTCAGGCAGCCCTGACCGGGCATCTGGTCTTCTCCACCCTGCACTGCAACGACGCCTCCAGTGCTGCTACTCGGCTGCTGGATATGGGAGTGGAACCCTTCCTGATCTCCTCCTCCGTCATCCTGATCATAGCCCAGAGACTGGTGAGGAAGATCTGCCCCCGGTGCAAAACGGAGATCTCCCGGGATGAAGAAGTCTATGCGGAAGCCAAGCTCAGGCTGGGCATGGAAGAAGACGTCAAAATCTACCGCGGGCAAGGCTGTCCCGGCTGTCGCAATACCGGCTACTTTGGGCGCACCAGCGTTTATGAGCTGTTAGTCCCGTCAGAGAGAGCCAGAGAAGCCATCGTCAACAAAGAGAGTTCCGCCAACATCAGGAGGATAGCCGCCGAAGAAGGCATGATAACCCTGATGCAGAGCGGCATAGAGAAGATCAAAGCCGGAGTCTCCACCGTGGAAGAAGTTCTGCGGGCAGTATACGTGGAAGGATAAATAATTTGATTAATTTCTTCTATGCCAATAAAGCCAAGTTGATCGCCCTGCTCATCTTTCCACTGGCAACCGTTTTCAGACCCGTTGTCTGGGCCGGCGGAGGCGGCAAAGCGGTTTTATCCACCACGGATTACCATCAGGGGGAAAACCTGCTGCGGCGAGCCGGAGCCGATCAGAGTGATTATCGTCATCTGGGGATCGACAGACCTTTATTCCGGGAAGAGGAAGAGAGGCATCAGGCCATGCAGCTCTTTTACAAATATGCCGCCGAAAACCCCACCGCACCCCAGGCAGTACAGGCCGCCTATTATGCCGCCATTCTCACTGAAGAGGTCATGCGCTGCGAACTGACGCTCAGCCAACTCTTTATGGACAGCGGCAAGCTGGGGCTGCAGGCCATAGAAGCCTACAAGCGCTTTGAGAAACGCTATCCCGATTTTAAAGATATGGACGTCATCCTTTACAGACATGCCCGGGCGTTATGCGAGTTTGGAGATATCAAATCCATAGAACCCTTAGTCGAAATCTTTGTTCGAGATTGGCCGGAAAGCGAATTCAGCCAGGCATTCGATTATTTCGGCGCCCGCGTTATGGTGGAACATGAAGATTATCAGAAGGCCATGTCACGCCTGGATCGATTGCTTGAAGGCGATAACGGCTGTGTAGACCAGGACGATATCCGCTGCTGGAGCGCCAGATGCCATTTGCAGGCAGCCGATGCCGCCGGCTGGAAACCCGATCCCGATACCTGTCTCAAGCGAATCCTGGACAGGACGGAGCAGGTAGCCCTGCACAAGAGCCGTTACACGGCAGATGCGACAGAGATAACCGGCGCCGCTCTGGAGGCGATGCTGAAATGCGCCGCTCCGGAAGAAGATCTCAAAAGCATGCAAGCCAGAAGGGGGATGGTTAAGAAAATGTCGACAAAATACAGAGGCAGGCCGTTGGCAGAGAGCGGCCTGGAAGAGAAGCTGGAAGAGATATCGCAGAGAATAGCCCATCATTACCGCCTGCTGGGAGACAAAGTATTCAATCCCGACAGCGGAGCACCGCAGCGGACCGCCTTTATGCACTATAACCGCGCCCTGATAGAGTATCCCCAAAGCCCGGAAGCCGACTATCTGCATTTCTGCAAAGGGCTTTGCCTGGTAAGCATGGGAAGGTGCAACGAAGGCGTCAGCGAACTGAGGAAGGTCATAGAGGAGTATCAGGAGAGCCAATACCTTGAAGAAACCCGCTTCAGACTGGCCTTTACTCTGGGCGGCGTTATGAAGCATTACACCCAGGCAGCCAGAGGGATGGAAGAGACCGCCCAGCTTTATCCCGGCGGCAAGTGGGCCGCGGAAGCCCTCTTCCATGCCGGCCTTTACTACCAGTTCATGGACGATTACGACAACGCCATACGCTGTTTCAGCTATCTGGCCAGGACATACCGCTCAAGCCCCAGAGCCTTCTGGGCAGCCGATCTGGCCGGCAAGCTGGCAGCAGAGAAGAACAACGCCCTTAACGTAAAGAAAGGAGAGAACAATGCCAAGAAATAATCACAAACGAACCCCTCCTTCGCAGCAGCTACGCTTCTGCTACGGAGGGCAGGCCCGAACCCTTTGTGCCTTTGTGCCTCTGTGCCTTTGTGCCTTATTAGCACTATCCGGCAGCGCCCAAGCCCTGACCGCCGTCAACGGCCAGTATCCACTGGAGCCAAACGGAGTCAACAACAGCGCCACCGTGGAGGCCAACGGCTCTGCCTACCGCTTTCAGGTCAATCTGCCCGAGATCAATACCAGCTATACCAACCCCGATGCCCAGGGCTGGGTGCATTGCACCGACGGCTACAAGTATAAGATAGACAGTTGGAAGCTGGAGATAAGTTCCAACAGTTGGCTGAACATTACCGAAGGCTATTCCAGCCTGACCTGGGGAACATTCACCCCCGAAGCAGGCGAACTGGGCAACGACTA
>JAQVUQ010000403.1 GCA_028699365.1 bacterium
CGGCAGCGCCATAGCTGGCTACCGTCCGCATGATCTGCAGTGCTTCCGGCGTAGCGTATTCCTCTCCGTAACCCGTGATGTAGCCGACCAGTTCGCCTATCCAGCGCACGCCCTCTTCCCCGCAGCAACGTTCCACTTCCCGGCATGATTCCTCAGGGAAGTGCGGATGGATGTGAACGCCGGGGATATAGAAATCCGGAAACTGATCACGCAAATGAAGGGCATGATCGTTCAGATTGCGAATCTCAGCAAATGATTCGGGAGAGATCCACTTAACGACGGAACCGCATGCCCGAGAGATGCCTGCCCGCCGGAGAGTATCGATCTGATGTTGTATGCTGCAGGAAGAATGGAACCAGCTGAAGTCCGTCTCATCGCTGACAGCGGGATGGAAATGGCAATCAATAATATCGTACGGAAGTTTATTCATCGTCTGCTCCGCTATTAGGTTATAATGAGGCATTGCCTTTCCGTTAGTATATCCCCGTAATATGTAAAGATCAACGTCTTTGTATAAGCCTCACTTATACACGACGATATTCAGCCCACCCAGTTCATGATAACCCTGACATACACTTCAACGGCTCTCAGATATTCGTCAATAGGGAGCATCTCATCGATATGATGAGCCTGTGCCAGTTCTCCGGGTCCGCAAATAAAGGTGGGGATGCCGCCGATATTATTAAGGATGCGGGCGTCCGCACCGGAAGGCAGGCCCGTAATCACTGCCCGTCCGGCGACTGCTTCTACAGCACACTTCATGATTTCCACCAGAGGATGAGCGGTTGAAGCTTCGTACGGGGACGTATTCAGCAGCCATTTCAGTTCCGGTGGATTATCCCTGAGCCAGGCATCCACGCCGGCTATGGCGCTTATGCGCTCCTCTATCTCCGCCTTGACAACCTCCGTTCTCTCCGTGGGCAGGTATTTTATATTCACTTTAGCCTCGCACTCTGCCGGTATAATAGAAGCACCGTTTCCACCATCAAGCCGGCAGAAGGATATGGTAGGCGAAGGCAGAAGGGGATGCTTCTTGGTATCAGACCATTCACGCTCCAGGCTTGCCAGAGCTTTCATCAACTCCACCATCTTCTCGATGGCGTTTACGCCTCTGTCCTTCATGGATGCATGAGTGGATATGCCCCTGGTGCTGATTCTCAAATGCATGGCACCCCGGTGAGCACAGGCTATTTCCAGGCCGGTAGGCTCGGCAATAAGGGCGGCATCCGCTTTATATCCTCTGTCCACACAGGCCAGAGTTCCGTTGCCGCCACCTTCTTCATCCACGACGCTTTGAAAGATGATATCGCCCTTCTGTTGCAGCTTCATTGCTTTGGCAATCTTCACAGCCATAAGCATGGCCGCCAGGCCGCCCTTCATATCTACGGCACCCAGGCCGGTTATCTCGTTGCCGATGACGGTCCCGCTATAGGGGTCGTGCTTCCAGAGCGAAACATCTCCGGGTGAAACCGTATCCGCATGCCCGTTCAGGATCAGCGAACGTCCTCCGCCGCTGCCCTTGAGAACTCCAACCACACAGGGCCGGCCGTTGTACTCATGCCCCATGTTAAAATCCGGATATTTTTCGAGCCGGTTATTATCCGGCTCGAAAATATCCGTTTCTGCGCCGATGGCTTTCAGTTCACCGGCCATATACTCCTGAATTAGGCCCTCTCTGCCCTGACGTCCCTGCTCTATGACCTGGCTGTCAAAAGCTATGAGTCGTTTCAGCAGGCAGACGGCTTCCTCCCGGCTATTATCAACTAACCGCGCAACATTTACATCCTGCCGCATCCTTGCACCCCTCTACCAGCGATATCACCTCATCAAGGATGGTCAGGCCCATATCCGCTTCGCTCCTGGTGATAATCAGCGGCGCCACTATATTGATACGGTTGCCGAAATGTCCGGAGATAGTCAACAGCAAGCCTCGTTTGACCGCCTCTCTGATTATCCTCATGGTCTCCTCCGAGGCCGGTTCCTTCGTGGTACGATCCTTGACAAACTCCAGCGATAGTATGAGCGCCTTGCCCTGCACCTGGCCTATCAGTTTATGCTTGCGCTGCAGCTCCTTTAACCCTTCCAGGAAATATCCGCCCACGTCAACCGCATTGGCCATCAGCTTATCCCGCTCCAGCACCTCCATCATAGCCAGTGCCGCCGCCGCGCCGACCGGGTTGCCGGAGAAAGTAACGCTCTGCTTGACCGGCTGGAAGGTATCCATGATATCCGTGCGGGCGATGATGGCCGCGTTGGGGAAGGTGCCGGCCGTAAAGGCCTTGCCCACCATCATGATATCGGGATAGGTATCCCAGTTCTCGATGGCAAAGTATTTGCCGGATCTGCCCCAGCCCATCTGGATCTCATCGTCGATCAGCAGGATATCGTATTTATCGCAGAGCTGCCGTACCCCCTGCCAGAAGCCGTCCGGGGGTATGAGATATCCTCCGGCACCCTGGGCGGGTTCCATGAGAATGCCGGCCACCAGATTCGTTCCCTTTTTCCTGTCTATCAGGCCCCAGGTGGGATCGGACAGGAGGTTCTCCAGATACTCCAGACAGAACATACCGCAACTGCCCTGCTCCCGCCCGAAGGGACAACGATAGCAGTAAGGATACGGCACCCGCACGGCTCCCTCCATCAGGGGGAAGAAGCCTTCCTTGAGGAAGGCGAAGCTGCTCACGGTCAGGGTGCCAAAGGAGCGCCCGTGATAAGCACCGTGGAAGCAGAGGATATACGGGCGTCCGGTATGCGCCTTGGCCAGCTTCATCCCCACCTCTACCGCGTTGGTGCCGCCGGTGTCATACTGCACCTTGCTGTTGTTCTTCAATTTCCCCGGCGCTATTTCAACCAGCTTTTTGGCCAGATCCACCCGGACTTTGGTAGGCTGCTGGGCGGTGTGATGAACCTTGTTCATCTGTTTATCGATAGCGGCTATAACCTCTTTGGGGCAGTGCCCCAGGTTCAGAGCGGCGAAACCGCTGGTCAGATCCAGAAAGGTATTGCCGTCGATATCCTTGACAAAGAGACCGTCAGCCTCCTCGATAACCGGCGGTGTGCCGTAGTTGGCAAAACAGAGATCACCTCTGGATTCGAAGGCTTCCAGTTCCTTCAGCGCCTCCATTGTCTTGGGCCCCGGGAAGGGGACCTTCATGTCGATTCTCTTTTCCATTGTCGCTTATCCTCCCGTCAATGAGTTCCACCCCATAAGGTGATCACTTTTCTGCTTTGTATGGATTCCAGCACGGCCAGGGCCACCTCAAGAGACTTGCGGCCCTCGACTCCGTTGCAGATGGGCTCAGTGTCCTCCTGGATGC
>JAQVUQ010000404.1 GCA_028699365.1 bacterium
AGGAGTCAGGAGTTTAAGCCGGTTACTGGGGTGTGGGAAGACAGAAGTTAGAAGACAGAAGACTGAAGGGTGAGTCCGTTATTGGCGGTGGGCCTCAGGGTCCATTTGCAGGTGAGGAAACAGTAGATTGAGCGGGAATTGGGGGGTTGTGGATCCATTTTGAGCTTCCGTTGTCAAACAATTTGATATGGGGTAAAATTGAAGAGAGATAAAGGAGGCGATGGATGTGTCTGTGCATACTATGCGCGGGAAGCTTGATTATCTTGTAAGAAAGACCGGATGTAGGGAAGTTGATATTCTTGCTCAGGCGGTTGAAGAAGGTGTATCTGAGCTCTATCGTAAGCAAGTAGCGGATGCCTACCTGGCTGGTGAACTTAATCGTAAGAAAGCCTTGGCCGAATTGGGCGAAGAATATATTAAAGACCTCGATTATGCCCGAGAAGCTGTAGAAGCAGATATTCAGTGGGGATTGCAGGGTGCCTGAGACTGCTGTATCTGATACAGGCCCTATCATTCATCTGAACGAGATTGAAGCGTTAGCTGAGCTTAGCCAGTTTGGGAAGATCATAATCTCGGATGTGGTGAGAATGGAACTCCAGCGCCATAATATTCTTGCTATAGCTGAGCAGCTTTTATCCGATATTTTTGAAGTACATAAAGTAGGTTTCAATGAAATTGCTGCGGAAAGAATTGCTCTATTCAACTTTAAACTTCACCATGCAGATCTGAGCGTTACTGCTCTTACATCACGACTCCTGCCCGATATGGTGCTTACTGATGATCTGGCATTGCGGAAGGCATTACAATCACGGGAATGTCTTGTTGTTGGAAGTATCGGTATTCTTTTTCTATCTTTCCGTAACGGTCGCTTGAGTAAAGATGAACTTTGTGATGTCTTGGAACGTCTCTTCGATGATAGCTCTCTCTATCTTAGCCAAGGGCTTAAGAAGTTTGTTTTAGCCCGTTTGAACTCGCTTTAGGAAGACTGATAGCCAATCGTTTTTTTGCAGATTTTCAATTGCCAAGGTAGTATGCATATGAACTCTGATGTAAAAAGAGATGTGGACGCCGCTGTAAAGCTTCTGCGTAAAATGGGCGCACGTGAAATTCTTTGAGGCTATGGGTATGATGGCGTTTGAACTCTCACGGACTTTTGATCTGGTGGATCTGGATGAGAGAAATCCATTTACAGAATATCTGGAAAGAAAAGGCGGATTGATTCGTGTGGACTGATACTCGAGAGAAAGTGGTATGACAAGCAATGATAACTAATACCGATAAAAGTTATGCCAGAGTTGAGCTGCGGCAACTCACATCCATAATCCTGGCTGCCGGTAGTGGCACGCGGATGCGGTCGCCGGAGTTGCATAAGGTGTGTTTCCCTCTGGGGGGCAGGCCGGTTATAGCCGGGTCTGTGGAGACTTATCGTAGTTGTGGTGTGGATAACCATTATATCGTGGTCGGCTCTATGGCGGAGCAGGTTATGCAGGCTGCTTCGGCGTCTTCGGCCAATCTCTTCTTCTGCTATCAGGCTGAGCAGAGGGGCACGGGACATGCCGCCAAGACTGCGGCCAAGCTCCTGTCTGCCATGGGGTATGACGGCGATGTCCTGATTGTGGCCGGCGATAAGGTTATTGAGGAGGCTGCGCTGCGCCGGCTTCTGGACGTATTCTATGCCAATGACAGCGACCTGGCTTTCATAGTGGGTAGAACGTCTGAGTTCCCTACTTCAGGGCACGTGGTTTATGACGCGGGGAAGCGGCCGATAAGCATAGTGGAAGTGTTCGATATCGCCAGAATGCGCATATTGAGCACTTTATACGGCATAACCCGGGAGCGGGCCGTGGCTGCTGCCGAGGTGGAAACGCTGGCTCTTTCCCATATCAAAAACAGGAAGAAAGCGGCGCTGGCGCTGGGATCGCTCTGGGATCTGATCGAGGAAGGCAGAAACATCACCCGGGATATGTTCGATTCCTTCTTTGACGCCTCCGATTTCTGTCTGCAGATCGAAGGACGGGAGATAGCGCCGGAGGTTCTGTCCGGTGCGGAGCATGCCAATCTCTCCGTCTATCTCTTCAAGGCCCCTGCTTTATATTATGCGTTGGAGAAACTGGCCAGTAACAATGCGCAGCAGGAGGAGTATCTTACGGACGCTATCGGCATTCTGGCGGCTGCCGGCTGTAAGCTGCACTCCGTTGTCATAGATAATCCTCATCATGTTATGGCATTTAACACTCCGGAAGAGTTCGGAGAGATAGAGCGTTATTATACCGCCAAAGCTAACGTCTCTCTTCACGATACCCCTCAAACCGCCAGAAGCGTCAATAGCTGGCTTAATTTATTTGCCGGCGATGATGCTTCCGCCACCAGATGCCTGTCCGGGATTTACGGCAACGCTCATCCCAACATTATGGATAAGCGCAATTTGCTGGCGGATATGCTTAAGGCTCACATGGGATGCTTTGGTAACGAGGAAGCTCTTATAGCCCGGGCGCCGGGGCGTGTCAACGTCATGGGCAGGCATATAGATCACCAGGGCGGACACGTCAACATGGTGGCCATAGACCGGGACGCGTATATGGTCATCAGTGCCAGGAACGATCGTCAGGTATGCCTGCACAATCTGGAAGAGCATCAATTTCCTGATCGCAGCTTCACCATCGATGAAGTAATGGACGGCTATGACGGAAATTGGCTTAATTTCATCAATAGCAACGCCGTCAATAAGAGACTTAAGGCGTCTTATGGCGATTGGGCTAATTATGTAAAAGCCGTCATCGCCCGTTTCCAGGCAGAGTTTCCTCATATACCGCTTAAGGGCATGAACGTTACCCTATCGGGCGACATACCTATTGCCACCGGGCTCAGCTCATCTTCGGCTATTGTGGTGGCTATGGCAGAGGGAATTATCGGGCTCAACTCGCTGGATGTTACGCCGCAGAGATTGGTAGATCTGTGTGGCGAGGGTGAATGGTATGTGGGCACACGGGGCGGATCAGGCGATCATGCTGCTATGAAATTCTCCTGCAAGGGACAGATAGTGCAGATGGAGTTCCATCCATTCACTGTTAAGGGAAATGCGTCTTTTCCGGAAGGCTATGCTTTCGTGATCTGCGATTCCAAACAGAAGGCCAGAAAGACGGAGGGCGCCAGGGACATATTCAACCATAGAGTAGCCTGCTATCATCTGGGCAGAGAGCTTGTAAAAGCGGGTTATAGTCAACATGATGGTCGTATCGACCATTTAAGGGATATCAATTGTGCCAGACTCGGTATAGAGTATCAGGAGCTTTTAGATATCGTCAGACGGATGCC
>JAQVUQ010000405.1 GCA_028699365.1 bacterium
AAAAGGGTAGGAAGAGGTGCAAATTATGATACGATTGGCATTGCATGGAGGAGCAGCTGTAAGAAAAGTAGTAAGCTTTCCTGGCTGGCCTGTATTCGGCTTGGAGGAGCGAACACGCCTGCTGGAAGTATTCGACAGCGGTCAATGGTGGTATGGAGAGAAGGTAAGAGACTTCGAAGAGAAATATGCCGCCTTTCAGGATGCGCGATACGGGGTCACCTGTGCCAATGGGACAGTGGCTCTGGAGACGGCGTTGCTGGCCTGCGGCATAGGGGCCGGTGATGAAGTCATCGTGCCTCCCTACACCTTCATGGCTACGGCCAGCGCGGTGCTGAAGGTTAACGCCATTCCCGTCTTTGCTGACATAGAGCTTGATACCTGTAACCTTGACCCCATAGATGTAGAGAGAAAGATAACGAATAAGACCAAGGCCATACTCCCGGTGCATCTGGGAGGGCTGCCTGTGGATATGGATGCCTTCAAGATTCTGGCCCGGCGGCACAAGCTGGTCTTGATAGAGGATGCATGTCACAGTTGGGGCAGTAAGTGGAAAGGCAAAGGCACGGGAGCCATAGGCGATTGCGGCGTCTTCAGCTTTCAGATGAGCTAGAACCTTACCTCCGGAGAGGGCGGCATACTCATCACGGATAATGAGGAGATAGCCGACAGGGCCAGGAGTTACACCAACTGCGGGCGCATCAAGGGCGGAGCCTGGTATGATCACTATCTCCTGGGCAGCAATCTGAGGATGACGGAGTTGCAAGCAGCCATACTACTGGGGCAGTTGGAAAGGCTGGAAGAGCAGACGTTGAAGCGGGAGAGAAACGTCGTCTGTCTTGAAGATCAACTGAAGGACATACCCGGCATCAGCCTGATGGGAAGGGATCCCAGAGTTACCCGGCGCAGCTATCACATGTATATCTTCCGCTTCCTGTCAGAGGAATGGCCCGGAGTCAGTCGGGACAGATTCCTGGAAGCCCTCAGAGCCGAAGGCATACCCTGCAGTGGCGGCTATGCCATGCCCTTGTACAAGAACCCCTTGTTTCTGAATAACGAGTACGGCCCCCGATGCTGTCCCATATCCTGTCCTTACTACGGTCGGGAGATGGATTACAGCCGGGTGGTATGTCCTAATGCCGAAATTATTAGCCGGGAAGGCTGTTGGATACCGCACACTGCGCTACTGGCCGAAGAGCGGGATATGGAAGATATAGCCGGCGCCGTACGGAAGATATGGGAAAGGCGACGAGAGTTGATCGAAGCCTGTTCCCCTGTATTTGGGTAGGCTGATGCCGGGATGCCGACGGCAATCATACGGCGGGTAACGTGGCTACCGGAGGTTCATATCATGGCTCGTAGGAAATACAATTACCCGGACGAAGAAATAGAATTACAGGGCAAAGACATATAGATAATATAGAATAGAAAGAAGGGCTGAAAAATGAAAATGACAACAACTTGGAATAGAATATTGCTGGCCAGCATACTCTGGTGCGGCTTGACCCTGAATTCCTTCTGTTATGCTACGGATGAGGCCTCAAATGTTCTCGACTACAATGTCCTTTGCGACGGCACCACCGACGACACTAATGCCATACAGGCAATGGTGAATACCGTCCCCACGAATACGAGGATAGTGTGGCCTAATGGTAGAACCTGCAAGATTAACGGGACGATCAGCATCCCGTCAGATAAACAGTTTGTTCTCGACGGTAATGGGTGCAAGTTTGACCTCACCGGCAACACGGGAACTGTGTTTACTTTTCCGCCTGCATATCATCCCCCGTCATATGGCCCTTATGGCAAGATAGAGATTAGAAATATGGATGTCACAGCCAGCGCAGCGAATACCAGCACGCTGCTGGTTCAGATAAGCGACTGTCCCGGCAAGGTCGTTGTCCAAAACATCTTCTTTACGAACCTGGCGAATGTCGTGTGGCTTCTTGGCAATTGCTACCTCTCTATTATAGATAATGTAAGGGGCTATCCGAGCAACTATGGAGGAGGGATTCCGATAAAGCTCACTTCAAGTGATGCATTTCCCACCTGGGGACCTAACAACAGCATGATATCTAACATCTGGATGCAGCCATTTAGTGGCGGACCAGGGCCCCAATGCCCGATATATATTAACTATTCAAACGGGGTAAACATCAAAAACGTCGAAATGGAGGGCGTCTGGCAAAACGGCATCACAATTCTTAACAGTATTGTGAACATGACCGGTGTGTGGTTGCATTATTATGGAAACGATGTATATACGAGCTCCACAGTTACCATAGATAACGCCCATATCACGGGTCACAATTTCACAATGTTAACGACGGATACCGCCGTCGGCACATTCATCCTCAAGGATAGCTACATTGATTACGCCGGCGCTCTCGTCATGCTCTACGTCGCCGGAAATAGCGACAAGGTGGACATCCACGATAACACGATAAAACTAACTGGTGTATACACCGCAGTACGTATAAATCCAAACTATACGCTGCACGACCTATTCATGCATCACAACCACTTCGAGGGCCATGGCGATACATTGGGTGGCCTCGCCGTGGAGGTACCCTCCAACAGCACGGTTGAACGACTAAAGATAAACGATAACACTTTCTACAATATGGGGAATAGTACTGGATATTTCTTTCTTGTCAAGGCGGTAGACGGACAGATAAACGATAATATCTTTAACACTATAACGATGAGCAGCGGGCACATGTTTTATAGCTATGGGAACGTGCAATTGAAGAGGAATATTTTCAATAATTGCACCGGGACGTTTGCGTTTGCCGCCGGCGATGTGGTAAAGGATAATACAGGCTATGTCACCGAAAACACCGGCACGGCCACTATCGTCGACGGTACGAGCAGCATCGTAGTGACACACGGCCTCACCGCCACGCCCACCAAGGTATTTGTAGAGGGGAGTACGAGCGACACCACCAGCCTATACGTAGACACGATCGGCTCGACACAGTTTACTATCCACAGTAGCGGTAATGTGGGTGGTAACAGGACGATTTACTGGAGGGCTGAAAAATGAAAATGACAACAACTTGGAATAGAATATTGCTGGCCGGCATACTCTGGTGCGGCTTGACCCTGAATTCCTTCTCTTATGCTGCGGATGAGGGTGTGAAGAATGCCGTGGCCACAGGACAGCTTCCGGTAGCCGGTATCGTCAATTCCGGCTTTGAGCTGAACTCCGATTGGTAAAGCTCCAAAAACGGGAAGTCATGGGAAGCGAATTATGATAGTGTCGTGGCACATTCGGGAAAGCGATCATACCGGTTTGCTTTCCCTCCGG
>JAQVUQ010000406.1 GCA_028699365.1 bacterium
TACCAGATTGGGATGCCAGCAGCATATCCTGCAAAGAAGCGCAGTAAGGTGTGGTTTCGCTTTCTTCTTCCAGTTGCACGGCATCCACCCATAAAGTGCCTTTGCTGACAGGACAAATCTCCATAGCGTCTAAAACCAGGCTGCCGCCTTTGTTGGTATACGGTACACTGTACCGCTGCCATTCCGTACTTAGAGCAACCTCTCTCTGCCGGCTAAGGCTGACTCTCATTCCCGGAGTGTCGCTCTTCATGTAAGCCGAAAAAGTGTAAGGTTTACCGGGTGTGGTTCCCAAACTGCTGACAGAGCGCAACCAGAGCGCACCCCCGGCAGGCTTGTCATCCGGGTTAGTTATGCGCACACTTCTGCCGCCGCTAAAAGCAACGTCGTTATCGGTTCCCCAGTGTTTTCTCCACTCATCAAAATGCACGGCCCAGTAGGGTGGATCGTCTATTCCCCAGGACATACAGCCCCAATAGTCCGGCAAACTGTCCTGAGTGCAAAACTCAAAGCTGCTGTTGGGCAGTATATTGCGGCTGGACCTGATCTCCTGCTGCTTATCCGAGGTTTTTACTACCGTGACTTTAAGATCGGTCACCATAATATTGAGATTGAAAATGTTCACTCTTACAAACCCGGATGTGGCTGCAACATTATCTACTTTTCCAATTAAAGTTCCGTCCACATAAACTGTTGCCACACTGTCACTAAGAACTATTTTGAACATACTCCAGTCAGCTTGATCTCCTGCCCCCATGGGCTTGGGTAATCTTGCTAGCGCCTGGTTGATAATTCCTTTATTATCTACCGTCTGGATATAGCCAACGGCCGTGCCGCCGGTGTAAATGGACAGCATGGAGTGTGTAACGTCGTTGCGCCGCAAATCCACCCTGATAAGCTGGTGTTTTGAGCCGGCACTTATCTGCCTGATTTTGAATTCTACTTCGTAGTTACGCCAGTTGACATCACCAAAGAAAAAGGCGGCCATCTGGTCAGTTTTATCGATATTCAATTTTGAGAATAGCGTACCTTCGGATATCCCCCATTGAGATGGATGCAGATTAAGTCTTTTTACAGCAACAGCACTATCTTTAAAGTCCTCTGTAAATGTTATCATATCACTATCCGTATTTTTCTGCTCACCGAAAGACGTGCTGCATAGGCTCCATATGCAAACTATGCATAACCCGAATAACAAGTGTTTCATTACACGTTTCATGCCTTTTACCTCCTCAAAAACATACCCGGAAAGCCGCTAACGTCCCTTTTTCCAGATAACGGCTACCCGGAAGCCTGCCACATCTTTATCCTGAGCAAAGACGGTCTTCCTCTTTTATCTCCCGTCCTTCCTGCCCTTACTGGCTCCAATTCCAGTAATAATCTCTTAATACTTCCGATCTGGTTATCCACTTTGCATTGCCGGCTATGCAAACAATACAGCATCCTCCCTGATGTCTAAGGGCAGGAGGAATACCGGGAACACTAGCTATATAGTAGCCAACCGTGGATGAGCCGGGATATATGGAGTCTACAAAAAGTATCATTTTTGTCGGGTTCTTGATATCGACTTCGTTAGTAGTGGGCTGATTCCAAGAACCTGGATTAGTGGCCTTGGGTGGATAAAGACAGAGGTAGGTATAATTAATACCATATCTTACGTTGGTAAATGATACGGTCTTATTTGTTTGTTCCCCAGACGGACAGAAAAGTATATCATTATTCTTAATGTACGGATCCAGTAGATTAAACCAATACTTTGCCGGAGAACCGCCTTGATAGTAAGGACAGGCGTACCCATCCCAATCGGACATATACATAGTATGCGCCAATCCCAACTGTTTAAGATTGCTCAGGCAAGTAGCCTGACGCCCTTTCTCTCGAGCCCGACTAAACACAGGAAACAATGTAGCTGCTAACAGAGCGATTATAGCAATAACGACCAGCAATTCTATTAATGTAAACCCCTTCCTAAACAACTTATAAGTATGACACATAACGATCTCCCCTCTCTCTTTTTAATTGCAGATGCCTATGCGGCTTTGTGCTTCAAATGCCGGTCGTAGAGCCGACAAATTCATTTCATACTCTACGTCGCTCACTAAATGCTGGTTTTTATCTGCTACCAGCCACGCAAATTCCAGCACCTCCTTACATCGAGTTACTTCTATGAGTATATCATGCCAGTTGCTTGCCAACGTCATACGAACAAGCGGGCTTCCAGGACGGTGGAATGCAGGCATAAACTCACCGTGCGTGTGATGGGAGAACACCAAATCGCCGTCTACCCACAGCTTTACTCCGTCACTGGAAGCAGGATAGAGTATGTATTCCCCTTCTTCCGGCAGCCGTATCCTGGTAGCCAGGTAGATGATTTCCGGTAATTCGTCACTGAAGTAGCCTTTGAGGTCAAGATAGTTCTGGCTGAAAATGGCTTTGCTCCACTGCATTCCCTCATTTCTAATCAGGTGCCCTGTTTTATCCAGCGTGAACGGACGGGAAACGAGAAATGAAATTTCCAGTGGAGGAACAAACTGTGCTATCTCAGGCAGGACGAAAGGTCTTATTATTCTCGGAAGACCGTCTTCCTTGGACAGACAATCGGCTATCTTTTCCGTCTGCACAGCAAGTTCTGCAAGGTCGTATGGATACCGGATGCCTTTGATTCTCTCATCCACCACCAATCTGCCATCCACTTCTATGGGCATCTCCTGCTCCAGCCTGTTCCTGCCCAGGATAATACCCATCACAGCTCCTGCCGTACCTCCGGTGCAGTCACTGTCGTATCCACAACAGATGGCCAACTGAACCGTTCTCCTGAAACTTCCATCACCGTACAGTAACCCTAGAAGTATGAAACCGATGTTCTGAATACAATCCGTGAAATTCGTATGCCCGAACAGATTAAGCACTTCGTCCCTAGCCTCTCTCAGGGTGCAGCCCATATCGAAGAGGCTCAGACAGCATCTGCCGACTTTTACGACATCCGTGTCCGAAGGAATGAACCCCAAGGCATTGTCGATCAAGGATCGTATATCAGATTCCCGAAAGGCCATACTCTCCATGCAGGCAAGAAATATCTCACCGTAAACCCCATCCCCGTGATGGTCTACGGAGGCGTCCAGCCAGGCATAATACCCGGCGATTTCAGGATAGCCCGGGCTGATGCAGGCCCAGATTTCGCTTCTGATAGAAGCTCCCATGCCTCTGTAAAACCAGTTATTGTAGAAACCCGAGGCCGGTGGCATCAAACCCATCTTCAGATTTGAGAGAGCAACCCCGTACTCATCCAAAGGATATGTTATATTTT
>JAQVUQ010000407.1 GCA_028699365.1 bacterium
CACCGGGCAAGCGCATGCGCTTTCTGGAGGAGGTTTACAGGGCTGTTCGCAAGGCCGTGGGCGATGATTATCCTGTTACAGTGCGCCTCTCGGGGGAGGAAATGGTGCCTGACGGGCTGGAACTGGAGGACAGCGTTGTCATCGCCCAGAGGCTGGAACAATGGGGTGCCGATGCCTTGCATATCTCGGCCGGCAATTATGCTTCTTTTGAGTTGGGCTATATGATCTCTCCCATGGCTATCGAAGACGGCCCGATTATTCCTCTGGCACAACGCATCAAGGAGAGCGTCGGCATTCCGGTGATCGCTGTGGGCAAGATAAGGCATCCGGAACTGGCCGAGGAGATCCTCAGCACGGGTAAGGCCGATTTTATTGCTATGGGCAGGCCCTTCCTGGCTGACCCGGAGTGGCCGGTTAAGGCAAAATCAGGCCGGACTAGTGAGATTAACAAGTGTATTGCCTGCAACCAGGGTTGCATCAGTCGGTTGTTCGCTCAGGACGATGTCTGGTGCACGGTCAATCCGAAAACGGCCAGGGAAGAGGAATTTGCCAGGCCGTTGCCGGCCGTCAAACAGAAAGTGCTTGTCGTCGGTGGCGGGCCTGCCGGCATGTCGGCGGCCAAGGTGTTGTCGGAACGTGGACATCAGGTGGTTCTCTGCGAGGAGTCCGACCGACTGGGTGGACAGCTCATTGCCGCTGCTACCCCGCCATACAGGCCGGGCTGGGAGTTGCTTCGCAGTCACCTGATAAGGGAGATGGGCAGGCTGGGCATCGAAGTGCGCCTGAATACGAAAGCTACGGCGGATCTGGCAGCACAGGAGAATTTTGATGCCGCCATTGTGGCCGTAGGATCGCATCCGGTGCGTATGGAAATTCCGGGTATGCAGCATGCCAACGTAGTGGTCGGTCTGGATATCCTGGAAGGGCGCAGCCAGGCAAGAGGCAGGGTGGTGGTGGCCGGAGGAGGATGTGCCGGGGCGCAAACGGCTGAATATCTGGCTGCACGCGGGCATGAAGTAACCATCGTAGAGATGCTGGGCGATATTGCCCGCGACGCTCCCAAGGCGGACCGTGAATTGCTTCTGGACCGGCTGCAGAAGATGGGTGTGAAATTTATGACCGATACCAGGATCATGAGCATCGGGGAGAACAAGCTGAGTATCGAGTATCCTGGCGGCCTGGCGGACCTGCAGGCGGATACGGCGGTCATCTGTCTGGGGGCGGCTCCCAACGACGGCATAGCCGATGATCTGCAGAAAGTCGTTCGTTACGTAGTCAAAGTCGGTGACGCCGTCAGGCCAAGAAAGGTGACGGAGGCCGTAGAAGAGGGAGCCCTGGCAGCTTTGAATATATAGCAGGCTGCGAAGAACTGTAAGCCGTATATAGAGCGGTGGGCCGCGTTACAGTCCTGACGTTCTATATACGGCTGTATTTATGCTACAATAGTAATCGTACAGTATCCTTGTCGGTGCTTTATTACTCCTTGGGATGGTTGACGTGAATACCGTATACCTGGAAGTTCTGTTTATTGTTTTGCTGATCATAGCCAACGGCATATTCGCTATGGCTGAGATAGCCGTAATTTCATCGCGGAAATCCCGCTTGCAACAAAGGAGCGAGGCAGGCGATTCCAGCGCCGGAATTGCTCTGGAACTGGCTTCCTCTCCCAACCATTTTCTCTCGACGGTTCAGATCGGAATTACCTTAGTGGGAATATTCGCCGGGGCTTACGGCGGCGCTACCATATCCAGGCAACTCATAGTCCTGTTGGATCAGATTCCCTGGCTGGCCCCTTACAGCGGAGCACTCGGCATTGCTCTGGTTGTGCTGGCAATAACCTATCTCTCTCTGGTCATAGGGGAACTGGTGCCAAAAAGACTGGCTTTAAGCAATCCGGAAACGATAGCCTCTGCTGTTGCAAAACCGATGAGAATGCTGTCGCGGATAGCTATTCCTGTAGTCCACTTGTTGAGCTTATCGACTGAAGCGGTGCTCAGGCTTATAGGAACCAAGCCGTCTGAAGAACCACCGGTGACTGAGGAAGAGGTCCGAATACTGATTACTCAGGGAGCCCAGTCAGGTGTTTTCGAAGAGGCGGAGCACGCTATGCTGGAGAGCATTTTTCGCCTGGGAGACCGTAAGGTAGCCTCGTTGATGGTTCCCCGGTCGGAGGTTGACTGGCTTGATGCCGATGCTGATATCGAAGATATGTGGCGTCGGGTAGAGGAGAGCCGGCACTCTGTTCTTCCCGTATGCGAGGGCGCATTAGATAACGTTATCGGCATGGTTAATATCCGTGATCTCCTTATAGCCTGCCGGTCAGATAGGGAACCGGATATCAGGGCACTTGCCGAATCACCGGTCTTCGTATCTGAGAATGCGGCTATTCCCCGGGCTCTGGAAATTTTCAAGGAGTCCAAGAGCGTCGTAGCACTGGCCGTTGACGAGTATGGGGGTATTCAGGGCCTTATCAGTACGGACGATGTGCTTCAGGCAATAGTAGGGGAGATTACCTCTGCAGGCGGACATGAGGAGCCGCTGGTGGTAAAGCGCAGTGATGACTCCTGGCTGCTCGATGGAGCACTGTCCATAAGCGATCTGAAACATATGTTCAATATTTCCAAGCCTTTGCCCAACGAGGAGGATGGGGGATACCACACGCTCGGTGGATTCGTCATGGCTTATCTTGGCAAAATACCGTCTGAGGGCGACAGGTTCCAGTGGGATAACTTTAGTATAGAAGTGGTGGATATGGACGGTTACAGGGTGGATAAGGTTCTCATGAGAAATACTTCGACCGTCTGATGCTCGCTGTATCTTATGGGTTGCCCTGCCGTATCGTTATCCAGCGGCACGTCGGCTTCACTTGTCTGCCGTATGCTGCAATGCTATGATGATAGAAAACCGGGGGCGGATAAGATACACGTGCTTACTCTGGATATAAACAGGCGATATAAACACTTTCA
This sequence comes from bacterium, assembly GCA_028699365.1. Taxonomy (GTDB): domain Bacteria; phylum UBP13; class UBA5359; order UBA5359; family UBA5359; genus UBA5359. The sequence goes on from JAQVUQ010000407.1 coordinate 2,967, forward strand.
GCGCTACAGGGAGATCACCGGCGTTCTCCTCAAATACGGGCTGGCTTACTTTCTGCGCCAGGCCGGCCTGGGCGATGAAGCGACGGAACACCGTGATGCCTCTGATGAGAGCGGCAGGGAAGTCCACGGCAGTTCCGCCGCTCTGCGCCTTCGACTGGCTCTTGAGGAATTGGGGCCCACCTTTGTCAAGCTGGGACAGATACTCAGCACTCGTCCGGACCTTTTGCCGCAGGAATATATTCGTGAATTCGATAAGCTTCAGGATAGCGTGCATCCGTTCGATCCCGATCTGGTAAAGGGTATAGTGGAGCAGGAACTGGGCCGTCCGTTCCACG
>JAQVUQ010000036.1:0-8586 GCA_028699365.1 bacterium
AGAATAGCCGTGGTGCAGGAAGGCCAGGTGATAATCGAAGGTAAGTTCTCCCTGCTGCATCAGGGCGCAATTAGTGTTCCAGAGGTTGTTGAAGGCGTAGGAGAAGACGGTGGACGTCTCAATATCCTGATAATCGAGGCCGAAATGGTAATAGGAGGGCTTGCCCAAGGCTGCCAGGCAGGCCTGATCGGAGCATAGCACCACTTGCGAGCTATCGTCCGAGACGGAGATAAAGTCCTGCATGCCGAAGTTATGGTTGGTGGCGCCCGGCAGCCTTTCATCCGGGAAAGCCGTCGTCTGCCCATGTTGCTCGATATCGAAGCGGTATTCTCCCTGCATGCGGAAGGGGAAGGCAAAGTAGCAGGATTCCTTCTCCAGGGTATGAATCTTTTTGATCCGGTTGCGGATATGCAGCCCTGAGGCATCCAGGATATACTGCGTTTCTACGATAACCGGCAGCCCCCGGCTCTCCAGCCTGCGTTCAACCAGCATAGAGGCGCTGATGACGCCGGAGGATGATCCCAGGCACTTGACCTCCGTCAGGGGAAGCTGGTGCTGTTCCACTTCATTGTCGTCCAGACCACACTTATTGTAGAGACGCGGCAGCCCCGTAACCTCAGAGTAAACGATATCGTTAAGGTGGAACATGGACGGATCTACCCAATCCCCGGTCCGTCCTTCGGTGGTGATGGAGGATACGGCACCGGTGCCGGCATCAATGATTACGGATATGCCCGGTCCCTGCAGTATCAATTCACCTGCCGTATATGCCGGAGACGTTTCGGCCTCCGATGCCGGTTGCACCTTGCAGACGGATACGCCGTAGGCGGGAAGACCTTTAATACAAGACTTGTGCAGATACCAGTAGCCGTTGACATTCTTTGTCTCTACCGGCAGCGCCGTTCCATCCGTCCCAATCAGTTTGATGGAAGGATAGGCTGTATAGAACCCGACGTTGCCGTTGTAGACAAATGAGTGTGGGTTAAAGATAGATACCGCAGCCGGTTTGTCGGCCGCATCGCCGGCCAGGGCTGTGAATTGAGCTTCGCCGGCCAGGCACATCCGATTATAGGCTTCATTAGCATAGGCGGTCTTTATCTCCCAGGAGCGGCGCGGCAGATCGAAGACCTGATCTTGAAGAGATCCGTAATTCTCCACTTTATTCTGCCAGCCCCACATGCTGATGCCGTTGGTGTGATCGCTGTAAAGGAGAAGGTCACGCATGGTCGTCCACCATGTATTCCGGTTGTCGCCGGCCGGATGAGGCCGGCAGCTCTCCAGCGCCGACCATGAGAGCAGATGACGGCGTGCCTGCCGGTAGTGTCCTGTACCCCAGGCGTTGGCAACGGCATGCTCCGTCCAGGAACAGGTCAATTCGCCTTTTACAACCGGAATAGTGCTGCCGTATCGGGCCTCTATCTCCCTGAAGAAGTCGCTGCACGTTCCAATGACGATCTCCGGCGTGCCGTAGCGGCGGTTCCACTCATCCAGAGCTTCCGGCAGGCGCTCATCCGGTCCGGCGTTGTCTGTGCCGGTCTGCAATAGAAGGACGTCATACGGGTAACCCTGCTGCTCCAGGCGGCTGCAGATCTCATCGATGCCTGCTCTTCCCTTGAGGTTAAGAACACGTAATTCGTTATCGTTGCCCGGCTGCACCTGCCGCCCGTCTATCTCCGACAGTATGGGCCAGAGGAAGTAGAGGATGCCGAAGCCGTACTGCGCCGGGCACATCCTGCTCTGATTGAAATTCTCTATGTCGTCCCTGAGATGATAATACAGGACGCTGCTGTCGTCCGGCCCGGTCAGGCGGAAGAGATGCGGCAGGTTGGTATAGGGAAGCATGACCCGCCAGCCGCCGCAGCCGTTGACCACGTTCTTTACGCCGTAGTAATTGAGTATCTGCGGCGCGTTGTAGCTCATCCCGCCGATGTCGTTTATCATGGCCGTATCTATGCGGGCGTTAAGTCCCTCAGCCAGGCGGAAATTAGCCTCCACCGTGGAGCAGAGTTCCTCCAGGTTACAGAGTTGCGTCAGCGGCTGGTTGTAAAAGGCGGTCAGTTCGAATTGCCCCCGCTTGAAACCTTCCGCTAACGCCGTTTTCTCGGCTGCGGAAGCATTTTGCAGGAAGATCTCCAGCGGCCAGCCGGCCTCTATGGTCCAGTGGAAGCACGGTTCTCTTCTAGCCATATCCAGAGCCAGGCGCAAATGGCGCATATGCTGTACGGCCACCTGAGGATAGATACCGGTATAGCCTATATCGGTATGAGTGTGATGGGTGAGTATGATCCTTTTGATTTTATTACCTGTTGCAGATCTATTACTCATGATATTTCTATTCTCCTCTCACCTGTAAACCCCTGCTTCGGAGCAGTAATTCAGCCGCAAGGTGTTCTTTCTCAGAAGGAACCTGTATATCATTCAGAGCATAATCCCGTCCCAGCAGGCGCCACTTGCAGATGCCCCTCTGATGGTAGGGCAGCAATTCCACCGCTACGTTGTCCGGCATTCCCTGCAGCACGTCGGCCAGGCGGTGCAGCGTGGCCGCATCATCGTTGATGCCCGGCAGCAGCGGCATGCGCACCCACACCGGCCGGCCGGTAGCCGCCGCCGCTCTGATATTGGCGATGGTTCGGGTGTTTGAGTGCCTGGTCAGGCGGTGATGCTGCTCGTCATCCGGATGCTTGAGATCGATGATGAAGTGATCGATCAAGGGGATAAATTCGGCAAAGCGCGGCGACGAACCGTTGCTCTCCACGGCGGTGCCGATGCCCTCCGCCTTGAAGCCGTGCAGCAGCACCAGGGCAAAGTCCGGCCGGCAGGTAGGCTCGCCTCCGGTCAGGGTGACGCCCCCATCAGAGCCGAAGAAGGCCCGGTATCTTGACAGGTGTTTTACCAGTTCCTCAGCCTCGACTTCTCTACCGGCAAGCTGAATGGCCCCGTCCCAGGAGGCCGAAGCGCAGGAGTGCTCCCGGCAGTCCCGGCAAAGAGCAGAATTAACGGCAGGATAGAAGCTTCCGGCATCATCCCGTTTCATATCGATGGCTCCCAGCGGGCAGCGCTCCCCCAACCGTTCCGGTTCCGTGCACCTCTCCGGCCTGATCAGCGGCTCCGGGTAAAAAGCCATGGTCTCCGGCGCGGCACACCAGGGACAGGCAAAGTTGCACCCTTTGAAGTATATCACCGCCCGCTGTCCCGGCCCGTCCTGCCCGCTGTTCCAGCCGACATCCACTATCCATCCCCTGTTTGATGGGGTCAGGAGTTTACATTTAACATCCATAATTCAATTGAGCCTTGTCGACTGCGGATCCAGGCGGGCGATGATATCCTCCTGAATGGCCGGAGACAAGTCCAGGAAGTTGACGAAGGTGCCGTGGATGCGCATGATATAGATGCCGCCGGGACAGTATTTATCCGGATCGGAGAGGATAAGGCGCAGGTGATCTCCGCTGTCGATATTGAAATAGACGTAGTAGGCGGCACCGTCTCCCGGACCAAAGCCGAACAGCGGCCGGATGACCTGCTCCTTTAATACGGAGACCTTACCGTTTTCGTCCAGCCCGGCAAAGAGGCCGGGGTCCAGTCCGATGTGCGAGGCGTAACCTCCTGTCATCGACTGGAACGGCAGCTTGTGGGCGCTCATTATACGCGGCGGCAGCCCGCCGACAGCGCTGCCTACGGTGGGGTCTATGCCGTAATTCAGCATCGATCTTGCCTTGCGTCCGTCCGGAGTGGCACCAGTCCAATAGCCATAGAGCAGGTGAGTGGAAGGCGTGCTCCAATCCGGCAGGAAGGAATTGCCCCATGGATTGCGGAGGCCGGCCACGGTTTCCGATACCCGGCAGGCCAGTTCAACGGCTTCGGCATCCGCCGTCTCGTTATCGTTGCCGGCTTTGGGCGCCGCCAGGAGCAGTTGCCTCAACTCTTCATAGCCTTGAAAATCCAGACGCATGGCCTCCGGCAGCAGGGGAGCCTTGTCCGGCTCCATCTTCAGAAGGAAGGCGATGGCGCTGAAGGAATCGGCTGCCACCGTCAGGCCGTGGATAAGGCAGCCCGAGGCGTTGTATTTTGTCCCTTTGCCGAGGGTATCCCGCATATCTATAGCGCTGTCCAATCCGCCCATAAAGGAGGAGAGAAAGGGAACGGGCAGCAGGGAGAGAGCCTGGGTGCAGCCGTTGGCCGCTCTTTCCAGACGCGGCATGAAGTAATCCAACTGATGATAGAAGGCGGTCTTCAAAGCTGCGATATTTTCAGCCGGATTATCGGGGTTCAGGCCCAGTTCATTATAGCCGAGGCCGATTCTCTCTCCGCTGATTAACGAGCAGCCGTCGTTAAGCGTCAGTTCCAGCACCTTGGCCAGGTTGAGCCAACTGTTGGTGGTATTGCCGCTCTCCCGGCCCATGATCAGCGGTTCCTGGCATCCGGCTATCGAATAATCCTTGAGGTCCTCGTCTTCAATACCCTTGCGCTTCAGAACTTTGAAGAGCAGTTCGTCGTTGAAGAGAGAGGGCGTGCTGTGTCCGGGGGTGAAGAAGAAACGCCCCATGGAGCGATACAGCTCATCCGGCGAGGTCCGATGCAGCTTGACGGAGAGCGCCGGCTGCGGATAGTTGGAGAGATAAAATGCATCGAGCAGGATATACGACATATCGCAGGTCAGATCACGTCCGCTCTCATCCATGCCGCCGGCCATGATATTCTGAGATATGGCCCAGTTGCGATCGCCTACATTGAAGAGGGCCAGCAGATGCCGGGTAATTTCTATCGCTCTGTCGCGATTCACAGGTTCAGCCTCATAGAAAGGCTGCAGCACGCGGTCCAGGTTGCCGGCGGAGAAGGCAAAGGGATTGGGGGCCTGTTCCAGCACCATTCCCTGCCATAACAGAATATAGGATTGTACGGCCTCGTAGAGATTACGGGCGCCTTCGGCCGGAACACGCCGGCAGGTAGCAGCTATCAGTTGCAGTTCGTCCCGCCTGGGACCATCAGCCGTGGAAGCCATTCGTCCGGCCAGGTCGGCGTAGCGTCCGGCCAGCTTAACTACGGCTCTTAAGCTGACGGCGGCAGCGCGCAGGAAATCAGCCTTATCGGCATCTGTTTCGGTGGCGGCCCTTTGTTCCGTCTGCGCTATCAAGCTGAGCAGGCCGTCCTTAAGGGCCGGGCGGAAGTCGGCTATGGTATGCCCGGTGACCTGCTCGACGAAGTAGACTACCTCAGATGTCTCCAAACCGGTGCCGGCATAGACCTCGTTCAGCGCCAGGGCGTACTCCTCCCGGGACCAGAAATCCCGGACTTCGTTTATGCGTGCCTCCGTCAGGCCGTCGTCCGGGTCGGGCGTAATATCTCCGTAAACGGCCATGGGATCGCAGTATCCGGCGAAGGTCTCCACCCGGAATTCCGGGTTTATCAGGGCATAGCTGCGGGCGAAGCCGTCGTCCTGAGTTCCGGCAAAGATCTCGCCGTCGTGGATGGATATGGGCAGTTCCTCGCAGACTGCCTGGAAGAGGAGAGCCTGGATCATGCCCCGGGAGAATGTTTCACCTTGGCGGCGTAACTCCAGCAACCGGCGCATTCTTATCTCCTGGGTCAGAAACCATCCGTCCAGCCGCACGGTGACACTGTTTTGCTTCTGGATTCTCTCCAGTCCCTGTCTCAACCGGTGTAAATCAAGCCGATCACATGATAGCATTATGTCAGATCCTCTCATTCCAGATATCCGATAACCCTTCCGGCCTCTTTGAAATCCTTGAAGAAGCCCGTGCCGACGGCAGCGGCGAGGGCTGCTCCGAAAGCCGCTTCTTCGTTGTGCGCCGGTATCTTCAGGACGGAGCCGAAGCGATCCTCTATATAACGGCGCAATACGGGATTGCGCCTGACGCCGTTGCCCGAACCAGCGATATATTCGGCTTCAAGACGTGTCTCAGCCTGCAGGAAGTAGCCGTAAAGCTCGTCGACCATACCTTCTATAACACCTCTGCACAGCGTGGCGGGGGTGAAGTTTTCCCTGTCGATGCCGGTTATCGCTCCCTTAGCTTCCGGATCCGATCTGGTGCCGGCAAAGAGCGTTGATACCGACAGCCCGCCGGCCCCGGCGGGAACAACGGCTGCCAGGCTGTTCATAATATTGAAGAGGGGTTCTTCAGCCTGCAATCCGAACACATCTCTGCCCACTGCCTTGAAAAAATTCTCCAGCCAGGCGTAGGCCCGGCCACCGCAAAGGCTGGCGCCTACCAGCAGATATCCGCCTCCCGGCATCGGCCTGTTATCCAGAGATCCGTTCTCCGAAGGCAGCCATGAAGGTATGCTTATCTGGCCTCCGGTGCCCAGATTGAGCAGCGGCGCCGGTCTGCCCAGATCGACGCTGCCTACGAAGCCGGCCTGGTTGTCTCCCAAAGGTGTGCAGACAGGTATGCCGTGCCGTAATCCCAGTCTCTCCGCCGTAGAAGATGAGAGGCTGCCCATAACGGCCCCGGAGGGTCTGATGGACGGCAGGATTTCTTCCGGCAGCCGGAGCGCTTTAAGCATCGGCCTGTTCCAACCGCCTTTCTGCATATCCAGAAGTCCCCAGGCAGCGGCATCGGTAGTGTCGATAACTGTGGTGCGGCAGAGGCAGGCGGCTATGTAACCGTGTATGGTAAGAGCCACGGCTCCTGAGGGGAGTGTATTGTCCCGTAAAAGTCTGAAGAGAGTGGCGCCTCCGTAACCCGGTGCCGGAGCGGGAGATGATATACCGGCGCTGCGGCAGAGTTCCGACATCATATCCATATACGAGCGCTTGCCGTCGGCGGCTTCCATTATGCGTTGATCCTGCCAGGTATAGAGCGGCGTTAACGGGGCGAGCTTCTCGTCGCACAACAGCAGTCCGTGCATCTGGCCGGTCAGGCCTATACCGCCTGCAACTTCGTTTTTGACTTCGGGTAATTCCGCCAGTTCCTGCAGCAGGTTGAAGCATATATCCCTGATACGTAGCGGATCCTGCTCGGCCCGGCCAGGTTCCGAATCCATTGCAGCATCGTTAGACGCCGATACCATGCCGGCCGTTTTTCCGTTCTCCATATCCACGGCCAGAGCACATATCTTGCCGGTGCCTATATCCAGTCCCAGATAAAGCATGATAGAGTTCCCGTCCTTATGTTGATGCGGTTACGAGCCTTTGAAGCAATTATAACATCGGCCTGATTTTATTGTATATACACAATTTAACTTACTAAACTCTTGCCGGATATGATATAATGCAAATAATTGTGTATATACAATAGGTGCAATCGAGGAGTATTATGTGGGAAAACATCAAGCCGGATAGAACCGGCGATAAGCCTCTCTACTTTCAGATTAAACAGATTGTGGCAGAGGCGATTGAAAATGGAATATTGAAGCCCGGGGAAAGGCTGCCTGCTTTCAGAAAATTGACCAGGGATCTGGACGTGAGCATGATAACCGTCAAGCAGGCTGTCGGGGAACTGGTGGAAGAAGGATACCTTTATACGCGGCAGGGCAGCGGCACCTATGTGACCGACGGCTATAGAATCAAAGATGGAGATATATGCCTGGTGCTGCCCGATATCGCCAATCCCTTCTTCGCTCAACTGGCTGCCGGTATTCAGAGCGCAGCCAGGGAATTGAGGCGCAGCGTCATATACTACTGCACTGAAGGTTCCGAACTCCGCCAGGAAGAGGCGTTGAGGGCTGTCATCGCCAGGGATGCCGGAGGAGTGATAATAGTCCCGCTCTTCTGCCAATCGCTGGAGAGCTCCGTCTCCGGATTGGAACATGCCGGCATACCGCTGGTCTTTGCCGATGATTACCCCGATTGGAGCAGGGTGCCGTATATAGCCGTAGACAACGAACTCGGCGGCTGTCTGGCAGCCGGACATATCATCGATAAGGGGCATCGGCGCATAGGTTTCGTCAATGGACAGCCGTATACCAACACCAATAAAAAACGGCTGTCAGGGTTCCGACGGGCTCTGGCTGAGGCCGGGTTGCCGGATGACGGATCCCTTATCCAGGTAAGCCATCTCTACGGTGAGGCGGGAGGATACGATGCCGCGGCCAAGCTTCTGGCTCTGGCAGAACCGCCGACCGCCGTATTTGCCGGAAATGATCTCTGCGCTCTGGGTGTCTACAGAGCTGCCGAAGAGCGCGGGCTCAAATTACCCGGGCAGCTATCGGTGATCGGCTTTGACGATATTGAAACAGCCGCCCTGATCAAACCGGCCCTTACCACGGTGGCTCAACCCATAGCCGATATGGGCAGGCTGGCGGTGGAGATGCTTTGTGGTGGCAACGCTGCCGGCAGATCGCACCTGATACTGCCGCCGCGGTTGGTGGTCAGGGAGAGCGTGGATGTGCTGGGGTCCGTTTGAGAGTACTGGGGTCCGTTATTTGGGCTAAGGCACAGAGGCACAGAGCCTCTGGGACCATTTGAAAGAAGGCACAAAGGCAGATAACTGAAAATATATAGTTAGGGCCAGGCACAAAGGCACAAAGTATTTGAGCATGGAATTATGATCTTTCAGTCCAGGCCCTGGAAGTTTACTTGAAGTAATACTTAACAAACGAGCTTGGGCCCTTTGTGCCTCTGTGCCT
>JAQVUQ010000036.1:8686-13235 GCA_028699365.1 bacterium
AGTTAGGGCCAGGCACAAAGGCACAAAGTATTTGAGCATGGAATTATGATCTTTCAGTCCAGGCCCTGGAAGTTTACTTGAAGTAATACTTAACAAACGAGCTTGGGCCCTTTGTGCCTCTGTGCCTTAACATACAAACGAATCTAAATACTACAGGAGTACACTATGGAAAGAACTAGAATTGGATTGATCTCTTTTACGGATCCGCGCAGCGTGGATCTGGCCTCCGAGGCGGTGGGGCACGAGACTGCATCGCAACGACGGCTGGCCGAGGCACTGTCGGCGGCGGGTATGAACGTTGTGCAGCCATTTGACGGACCGGTCAATAGCCTGGGGCAGGTAAATGCCGCCGTGCAGGCCATGAAAAGCGCGGATATCGATTGTCTTGTTCTGGGATGCTGGAAATGGACCGATCCCATGCTGGCCGTGGAGGCCGTTCGCCGTCTCGACGTTCCTGTTATGCTCTACACCGATCCGGAAGAGAGCTTTACCGGCCTGGGATGCCTGAGCGCCATCGGCGCCTCCATCTGGGAGATAGCACCGCACACCAACGCCCGCAATCATACCCGCTGCTACGGCGATACGGAACGCCTGATAAGATGGGCCAGAGGCGTGGGCGCCTACCGGCGATTACGGAACAGCGCCATCCTGCTTTGGGGCGGCAGCTACTGCCTCCGTATGGAGCATCTGCAGGACGATCCTTCACGCCTCAAATCCTTTCTGATACGCGATATCCTCATCGAGGACCAGTATATGCTGATCCGAAGAGCCGAGGATATTATGAAGAATAATGCACACGAGGTGGATAGATTCATCGGCTGGCTGCGAGATAACGGCGTCGATATCCGTTGTGACGGTGGGCGCCTGGATGACAGGGTACTGACGACACAGGCAGCTTTCTATCTGGCGGCCAGGCAGAGACTGTCCGAACTGGCCGACGAGGGCATAGCCGGCATCTCCATCAAGTGCCAGCCTGAGCTGTCCGATGAATACGGCGTGACCGCCTGCTTTCTACCGGCATTTCTTCCCTTCCCGGCCGATCATGCCGGGCCGCAGCCTATCGTGACCGCAGCCTGCGAGGGGGACATCAAGGGGCTGATAACCTCCGTTCTCATGAACTTCATCAGGCCCGATGTTCCGGCCACCTTCGGCGATATCCGCGATATCGTCATCGATGGGCGGCATCATCTGGTAATAGCCAACTGCGGCGGCGCTTCCGTTTACTACGCCCGCAACTCTTCCGTTCCGGCGGAGACTCTGCCCGGGGTGAGGATAGCACCGCAGTGCCAGGGTAAAGCCGGCGGAGCGGTAGGCTATCTGGGACGGGCCACGGAGATGACGGTAGCCAGGCTGGGCCGCATAGCCGGAGAGTACGTCATGTATCTGGGCGCCGGCAGAGCCGTGGACGTGCAGCCGGAGATGCTGGAACGCATGAAGTGGGGTGCCTCCTGGCCCCACGTGATAATCGACCTGAACCTGGACATGGACCGCTTTGTCGATGAGGTGGTCAGCAACCATTATTCGTTTATCGAGGGCAATATAGTCGCTGAAATGGAGTATGCCTGCGCCGCCGCCGGCATCAAGGTGCGGCGTATGGGTTCTTCCTAGTTAGGGGCCGTCCATGAATAACATTACCAATTTGGAGCCTGCGGCAAATTGACAACTCTATTCATGGACGCCCCCTTAATCCCCGCCGTCATCCGTGATATACTAGTAACGTTGCCTTGGCGGTAAATATCACATGACGGAGTATAATATTGAGCTGGCTAAATGCATTGAACGACGCACAGAAGAAGGCCGTTACCCATCCCGAAGGACCGCTGCTGGTCCTGGCCGGGGCCGGATCCGGCAAAACCAGGGTCCTGACCTACCGGGTGGTATGGCTGATCAGAGAGATGGGAGTGGATCCCCGCTCCGTCATGGCTTTGACCTTTACCAACAAAGCGGCCGGCGAGATGAAGAGCCGCATAGAGGAGCTTACCGGCAGGCGCGATATCTGGGCCGGAACGCTGCATTCCACCTGCTCCCGCATGCTGCGCCAGGACTGGGAGAAGCTGGGGGGCGATCCTCGTTTCACCATCTACGACGGCAGCGATCAACTGGTTCTGATGCGCTCCATCATGAAGGAACTCAACATCGACGACAAGCAGCATACGCCGCAGGCCGTGATTCACCAGATCAGTCAGGCCAAGAACGAGCTGATAACCGCGGATAAGTATCGTCCCGCCGGCTATTTTCAGGAAGTAGTGGCCCGGATTTACAAACGCTATCAGGCGGCCCTGATAAATCAGAACGCCATGGATTTCGACGATCTCATCCTCAACGCCGTGCGCCTGCTGCAGGAGGATCCCGATACGGCTCGTTACTACGCCGAGCGCTTCCGCCATATCCTGGTGGACGAGTATCAGGATATCAATCTGGCGCAGTATACCCTGATCAAGCTTTTGGCCCAGCCGCATCGATGCCTCACGGCCGTGGGCGACGACGATCAGAGCATCTACGGCTGGCGCGGCGCCGACGTGAGCATAATTCTCCGTTTTGAAAAGGACTTTCCCGAGGCAGGCATCGTCAAGCTGGAGCAGAATTACCGCTCCACCGGCAATATCCTGGCGGCCGCGCACGCCGTCATCTCACACAACTCCGGCCGCCATGCCAAGAAGTTGTGGACGGAGAACGAGGACGGCACGGAGCTGGTGCTTTACCAGGCCATGAATGAGGAAGACGAAGCTTTTTTCACAGCCCGGGAGATAACCCGGCTGGTGGAGGATGATGGACGTTCGCTGAGCGATTTTGCCGTGCTCTATCGCACCAACGCTCAGTCCAGAGCAATGGAAGAGGCGCTGGTGCGCCTTGATATACCCTACGTCATCGTGGGCGGCCTGCGCTTTTATGAGCGCAAGGAGATCAAGGATATCATGGCCTACCTGCGGGTGGTGGAGAACCCGGCCGATGCCGTCAGCCTGAGGCGCATCATCAACGTTCCCGGGCGCGGCGTGGGCCCGGCCAGCCTGACCCGGCTGGAGCACCTGGCCGAGGCCGAAGGCATCCCGCTGCTGGAAGCGGTGGGCCGGACGACGGATATAGAGGGCCTGTCGCGTAAAGCCGCCGCTGCTTTGCAGGAGCTGTACAGCTTGCTCTCCGGTCTGGGATCGCGCCGGGAGAATATGCCGGTAGGGGATATCATCGCCGAAGTGCTGGAACGCAGCGGCTATATGCGCATGCTGCAGGACGAGAATACCATCGAGGCCGAGGGGCGCCTGGAGAACATCAAGGAGCTTCTGACCGTGGCCCGTGAGTTCATCATCGACGGCGAGCGCGGCACCCTGGCCGCCTTTCTGGAGCAGGTGGCCCTGGTGGCCGATATAGACAGCCTGCCGGAGGAGACCAGTGTCGTAACCCTGATGACGCTGCACTCGGCCAAGGGGCTGGAATTCCCGGTCGTCTTCATGGTAGGCATGGAGGAAGGACTCTTCCCGCACAACCGGTCGCTGCTGGATACCTCCGAGATGGAAGAGGAGCGGCGACTCTGCTACGTCGGCCTGACCCGGGCCAGGGAGCAGTTATACCTTACACACGCCTGGCGTCGTATGATTTACGGTTCGGTCACCGGCAACAGGCCGTCACGCTTTCTGGACGATATCCCGTCCGATATGATGCGCCGTCAGGGCACCGGCAGCGATTATATGTTCAGCGAAACCCCCGTTCACGGCTCTTTCGGCCCGGATCACGGCCGTCGAGCCGGCGCGTCCGCTTCCGGCGGCCGGCCTTCGGCTTCGGTAGTCCGGGCACCCCGCCGGCCGGAGCCGTATTCCGACGCCGCTTACCGCACCGGGGACAAGGTGCGCCATGCCAAGTGGGGCGACGGCATCGTGGTGGCTACCATCGGCGGAGGCGAGAGATTGAAGATCAGCGTGGCTTTCCAGGAGGTAGGCATAAAACAACTGATGGCCTCGATGGCCCCGCTGGAGAAGCTGGAGGGATAGCCGGGTGGAAGGATCAGTCATCGCCAGGATACAGGAACTGCGCCGGCAGATACGCCAACATGATTATAATTATTACGTCCTGGACTCCCCCCAAATATCCGATGCCCAGTATGACCGTCTGCTGCGGGAACTGGAGGAAATGGAGCGGGAGCACCCCGAACTGGTAACGCCCGATTCCCCCACACAGCGTGTCGGCGGGCAGCCGCAGCCGGCCTTCGGCACGGTGGAGCACCGGTTGCCCATGCTCAGCCTGGGCAACGCCTTTTCCCTTGAAGAGATCAGCGCCTTCGATCAGAGGGTGCATCGTTTTCTGGGTCTGGAAGCCGAAGAGGTTCTGGATTACGTCTGTGAATTGAAGATAGACGGCCTGGCCATGTCCCTGACTTATCGCCAGGGCTCCCTGTCCGTAGGCGCCACCAGAGGCGACGGGCAGCGGGGTGAGGATGTCACTCTCAACGTGAAAACTATACGCTCCGTGCCGCTGCATCTGCTTGACGGCGATATACCCGTGCTGGTCGAGGTGCGGGGCGAGGTCTATATGTCGCATGCCGCCTTTGAACAGCTCA
>JAQVUQ010000408.1 GCA_028699365.1 bacterium
ATACTGCCGATGCTCTCCGCCGTGATGCTTATAGCGATATTATTCGACACCAGTCTGGCTATGCTGATGACGGCTTTTTTCAGCCTTTCCATCGGAATTATAATGGACGGACAACTGCAATTCAGTATCCTGTCCGTAGTAAGCGGTTGCGTAGCGGTGTTCAGCGTCAGGAGGATACATAAGAATTCCGATCTGGTGCAATCGGGGATTGTGGTCGGGCTGGTAAGCTTTTTGACTATAGTAGCGGTCTCTCTGATCAACGGTGAGATGCTGAGCAATATAGGAATGAATGCTTTGTTCGGCATGGTGAGCGGAGTAGGCTCTGCAATTGCGGTTATAGGAGGGCTCTCTTTCCTGGAGAAACCGTTCGGGCTGACCACACATATACACCTGCTTGAATTGTGCAATCCTAACGAGCCTTTGTTGAAGCGTCTGCTGACGGATGCTCCCGGGACTTATCACCATAGCATAGTTGTAGGCAATCTGGCGGAAGCTGCCGCCGAAGCGGTCGGGGCCGATCCGTTGCTGACCAGAGTGGGTGCCTACTATCATGATATCGGAAAGATAAGGCGTCCCTATTTTTTCATCGAAAATCAGATGAATCAGGAGAACGTTCATGAGAAGCTGTCACCGCACCTGAGCATACTGGTGATAACTTCGCATATACGCGACGGGGTTGAATTGGCCCGGCAGCATCGAATCCCGGAGAAGGTGGTGGAAATTATAGCGCAACACCACGGCACCAATCTTATCGTCTATTTCTACCACCAGGCCATGAATCGTAAAGAGGGCAATCGTCCGCCCGAGAACCAGTTCAGGTATGGCGGGCCTAAGCCCAGAAGCCGTGAAGCAGCGTTGATCATGCTGGCGGACAGTGTGGAAGCAGCGGTGCGCTCAATGATTAAACCTACCCCGAATAAAGTGGAAGCGCTGATCAGAAAAATAATTCGCGACCGGCTTAGCGATGGTCAGTTGGACGAATCGGAGTTGACTTTTCATGATCTGAGCCGTATAGCCGATACGTTTATCAAGGTCCTTAACGGCATATTCCATCCCAGAATTGAATACCCTGAAACGGTTGATATCCGTCAGAAGACAGGCAGAAGAGCTATTGGAGTGGTGAAATAATGAAGGTAACGGTTTCCGATATGCAGAGCATATATAAGCTTGAGAGGTGGCCGCTTCGCCAGGCGGTGCAGAGCGTCATAAGGTACGAGAAAGCTTCCAGGCAGAGCGAAGTGACGATCGCTCTTGTCGATGATGAAGCTATTGCAAGGCTGAACATGAGCTATCGCGGTAAGGATTGTCCCACGGATGTGTTGTCGTTTAATCTGGCTGAGAACGATCACCCGGAGTTGAAGGACTATCTGGGCGATATAGTGATATCGGTGGAAACCGCGGCAAGACAGGCTGAAGAGAACGGTCATTCTCTTATCAGAGAGATCGAAATGCTGCTGGTGCACGGAACCCTGCATCTGCTGGACTATGATGATCAGGCAATCAGGGATCGTAAGATAATGATGCAAAAGCAGGAGGCCATATTGAGACGATTGATCGATGGCGAAGGTGCGGATGAACAGCAGGCCGATGTTCAGTCCGAGAAGGAAGAAGAGCCTTCCGATAAGCCGAAGTCGCCATCCCGCCGTAATCGAAGAGGGAGAGGTCGACGAAAAAAGGAAAAGAGCGATAATGCACAACAAGAGACTTCTTGACAGCTTTAATTTTGCCATAGAAGGCCTGATATATGTGGTGAAGACACAGCGTCATATGCGTTATCATCTGATGATGGCGGCAACAGCGTTGCTTTTTGCCATATACAGCAGTCCTCCGTTCGATATACGGGAGCTTATCCTTCTCCTTTTGACCATAACGTTCGTGCTGGTATCCGAGATGGTGAATACGGCCCTGGAGGCGGTTGTAGATATGGTGTCTCCGCAATACTCCGCCCTGGCCAAGATAGCCAAGGATGTTGCGGCCGGAGGGGTGTTGTTGACTACGATCAATGCGCTTGTCGTCGGTTATCTGCTCTTTTTTAACCGTATGAGGAGAATGGGACCGTCACTTTTCGAACAGGCTGACAACGTAGGCGTTTATATTATACTGATCGGTGTGTTGCTGACTGTTCTTATAGTTGTTTTTGCCAAGGTGGCCACCAGGCGCGGCACGCCGATGCAGGGGGGGGTAATCAGCGGACACAGCGCCGTATCCGTATTTCTGGCATCGGCCATCTTTCTTCTCTCCCATGGTGAAAGCATGCTTATCTCCGTAGCTGGAATATGCCTGGCGTTGCTGGTGATTCAGAGCCGGCTGGAAACAGGAGTCCATACGCCGGTAGAAGTGATAGGCGGTTCGCTTGTAGGATTGATAATGGCGTTTGCGCTCTTCGAATTCCTGGCGTAGCGTAGTTGAGCTTTGCAGAGTGTTAGGGTATAATTATTTTCTAATAAGTTTGTAGGGGCAACCCTATGTGGTTGCCTAAAGGGGATGATTCTTTCTTGGACGAACCTGGCAGTATGCTCCAATTGGGGCTACTGTTTCTGCTGCTGCTGCTCTCCGCCACTTTTTCCGGAACGGAGACAGCCTTTTTTGCTGTAAACAAGGTTAAGATGCAAAATCTTCTTGGCGACAAATGGCGTCGGCAAAAAGCCCTCAGTACAATTATCGAGCATCCTCAGAAGATGCTGGCTGTGTTGCTGGTAGGCAATACGAGCGTAAATATCCTTGCCTCGGTTTTGGTGGCTTCAATCTCCCTCAGAATATGGGGAGATGCGTACGGGGACAGGTTGGCGGCTGTAATTGCCACCGGCATCACCACCGCGCTGCTTCTGATTTTCGGTGAGATTACTCCTAAGGTGATCGCTGTGGTGTTTGCCGAGCGAGTAACGCTCTTAATGGCCGGCCCTATCTATATTTTAAGTGTAATTCTCACGCCTGTGGTATCGGCACTCAATTGGACAAGCCATCGTGTAATTCGTCTGGCAGGTGGACGTATTACTGATGTAGCTGTGTCTTTGGTGACGGAAGAGGAGATCCGGACTGCGGTCACGCTGGGGGAAGAGGCCGGAGAGCTGGAAGAGGAAGAGAAGGAGATGATCCACAGCATCTTCGAATTCGGCGATACCCTGGTGCATGAGGTGATGGTGCCGCGCACGGACATGGCGTGCATAGATGTGGATGCTTCGCTGGATGAGTCGCTGGATATGGTGCTGGAGACAGGACACTCGCGCATACCCGTATATGAAGATACGGTTGATAACGTCATCGGGATCATATACGCCCGTGACCTGCTGG
>JAQVUQ010000409.1 GCA_028699365.1 bacterium
TATGCTGACATATGAGTTGGCATTGGTGGCAAATTGAAGCGCCTTGTCCAGACGGCCCATGGTCCAGACACTTGCCGCGGGATCGGAAGCTGACATATTGGTAAACGTGCCGTGCCTGTCCTGTCCTGAAATGTCCGCCACCTTTGATCCGAACGCTTCATTGAAGTTCCATTCGCCGATAGAACCTCTTGGGGTCTGCGCGCTTTGCAAGGTGTTGTGAAGCTCTATGTCGTCCACACGGACATCGGAGGAATCCACGTTTTCCACATAGAAGCGCTCTATAAGATCGATCTCATCGGTAGACAACGCCTGTTGCAAAGCCGCCTGGAGATCGAACGTATAGGTGTGCCAGTTGTTGTCTTGCGTGGAGGCAGTCCCGGTTCCAAGCGGGAAACGAAGAAGCGTGGCATTGGATAGATCAGGTGTCGTGTACCAGGAATAGTATTTGATGGTTTTCCAGACTCCGGCTTTGGTTTTCAGGCGTACAGAAAAGGTATGGCGGACATCCGCTTTGGCCTTCCATGTGAGAACAAACTGGGTGGTATTGTTCCACGACTGGCCGCTTGAATTGAACAACCAACTGAGACCCGTGCTGGTGAAAGAGAGAACGCTGCTGCCCAGCGTAGTATCGGTAACTATGTTGGGTATAAGGTTTACCCACCCGGTTGTAATGGAACCGTCGCTGTATACCGAGTAAGCACGCTTCTCAAACGGCCCGATATCGGACGCAGCCCCCAGGAAACGGGTGATGGCGTCATAATCGTAGGCTATATCGCTTAAGGACATTCCGTCATCTATGCCGATACTGGAGCTTGCCAGACGCACCAGACCGTTAGCGTAATCAGCAAACGCCGGAGTTCCGGTTTGAGAATCAGCGTCGTAGCCCTTAATGCTTACCATAGTGCTGTGAGACATGCTGGTCCCGTCAAAGTAGCTGTTCAAATTACTGTCGACAATGCCGTAATCCAGCGTCAGATTATTGTCGTTGCTCCCATGCACTCCGTCGTCTGTTTCCTTATAGTTGTAAGTGGCGGTGTTATCGTAGAAGACGTTGTTCAGCACCGTATTCCCGGTGCAGGCAAAATACGTGTAATAGGGCGGGTTGTGATCTTCCAGCCCGTAAGTAAACAAAACCAGCGCTTCAGCCGCACCCGCTACTCCTGAGTTGGTAACGTCGCAATCGTAGATTATGTTGTTGGCAAAAACAGAGTTCCTGGCTCCGTAGAAGGAGACCACAAACGGCGCTTTTATGCCGTGTATGATATTGTTGCGGATTATCAGATCCTCAGCCGGCGGTGTATCGGGATCGGTATAGTAAGTATCGCCGCCGATGGCAACTGCGCCGAAAGGCCCGTCTATATTGTAAATGCGACAGCCCTCGACAATTGTTCCGATATTGTTGTTTTTCAGCATAACGGCGTTCAGCTTGCTGCCGGTGCTTTGTTCCGAGGGTGCCCTGTTCTTGACTCCGTCGTGGATAGTACAGTTTTTGACGGTCCAGTAATCGCCGCCGGTAATATCGACGCCGTTTTCACCAAAATAATACAAGTCGCAGTTGATCAACTGCCCGTTGGTGGCGTTCCACCCTCCTGGAACACACCCGTCTTCCACCTTGAACGCATCACCGAAAACATTGCGAAAAGTACAGTTCTTGAAAGTACAGTAATCCCCGTTGCAGATAACAGGATAATACGGACCTTCAACCGTCAGATTTTCGAATGTGATGTAGCTGATGCTGTCTTGAATACGGAAAACGGTTACCAGCGGGCTGTACTCCAGCGTATAGCTGCCGGGATTGCCGCCGCCTCTGGCCCATACCCATATTTGACCGGTAGTGCTGTTGCGAGTCCATTGCCCCTCACCGGTCAGATTGGCAGGCGATCCGCTGTAGTTATTGTAGGGAACCATTAGTTTGAGAGGTATTCCATTCTGGGAAACGTTATAAACAGTGCCGGAAATAGTGCTTGAATAACGATAGATATTGCCGCTCTCCTGGACCCAGTTGCCGGTCCCGGAGATATCGTTCATGCCTGAAACAGTGACTTTCTCACCTGGATAGGCTTTGACTGTAATAGGTGCTGCTGATGTTCCGGAATAGTAGAAATTGTAGATCTGATTCAACTCACGGTAAAGGCCGCCGCGAATCATTAGAGTATCGCCGGGAGCGATAAGGCTGCTTACCCCGCGCCGCACCGTCCTCCACGGATTGCTCTCCGTGCCTGTGCCGGTCGAATCGCTGCCGGAAACGGATACGTAATACGTGGCCGCATTCAGTGTTGCCGTCGCACTCAGCGTTGCTCCGATACAGCAGACAACCAGAAACAAGTTGATAATACACTTGTAACTCTTCACTGATTTTCTCCCCTTTCCGTTATTCAGTTGTTCTTATTTTGTAACCTTCACCAGCCGGCCCAGTATTAGCGAAGCTGCATCATCACCTCCGATAAGAAGCTCGTATATCCCTTCCGGTATAGCGGTGACGGGAACCTTAAGGGATACATCTTCCGTAGATACGGCGCTTCCTTTCAATGCTACGGTCCACGGCCCGAATACGGCGGCATCCTTGACACTGCGAAGTCGTATGCTCGCCTTCATATTCTTGTCTGAATGCAGAGGAAGCACCTTGAATTGCAGGCCGGAGTCTTTATCCAGCGCCTGCATCCTGGGTCCCTTGCATGCCACCGCCATATCGGGCCCCATCCAATCGATTCGTTCCATCCCTTTGAGCGCGACCAATTCCAGGTGATAGGACACCGTATCGCCCGGTTTATATGTACGCTTGGGGAAGATCACTTCCATGGTGGAATCCTCGCCGGACGAGCAGAAGTATGTGACCATTCCTTCAAGTTCCCCGGGATCGAGCAGGTTTCCAATCCCCTCCAGTGTCTCCGTGTGAATAACGGCTCTCCAAGGCTGCACCGGCTTTACGTTGAAGCTGACGCTGTTGCCGGGAGGCCCCTCCATCAGAGTATCGCTGCTTATACTGGCTTTTTCCTGAAGAGAATAACCGGATTCTATAAGCATCTCTATGGCGGAACCGTTGGCTGAGCCGGAATCGGCGGCTTTGCCGGATGCAGCCGGCACAAAGGCGTTGTGACCGGAGCCAAGCATTCGTCCTCCCGGTGTAACAAGCATATTCACCCAGTAGTTCCAGTCGATGGAATCGCTCTTTTTGCTCGTTACGGTTGTCCGGATATCCACCACTCTCGATCCGTCTTTCAGCATCATGCGCCGCAGCACAATTTTATCGGCTGTTTCCAGCCTGAGTTCCACAACGGCAGGCGACTTTCC
>JAQVUQ010000410.1 GCA_028699365.1 bacterium
CTTCTGTATCACTTCGGTGGCTAAGAAATTTCCCTGCAATACGACAATATTGGCTTCAACCATGTCGCTGTCAAGCAGGGCAGGCGTACAGAGATGTAGATCTATTCCCATCCGGGTAGCTGCCTTACGCATCTCATCCATAATTTTAAGCTGGACAAAGAGACTACCCTGCAGCGGCAGTTCCACGTCGTCCCAAGTGCGTTTCAAAACAAACTTCACGGTAAAAGGAGAACGATTCTTAGCTATAAATGCACCGCGATATTTGAAACGCTTTATCCACCCCTGCTGCTCCAATTCATCGAAAGCTCTGCGAGCAGTGATAACACTGACACCAAAGCGATTGCATACTTCTTCCAATGATTGGAAACGATCTCCGGGACGAAGATCCTTCTCTCCAATCTCTACAAGCAAAGTATTAAATATATCCTGCCAAAGATGATTGGAACTCGTAGCCTTTGTCATCGTATCCGTAATCACTGTCACTTTCTTTCCTCCTGCCGCATTAAGCAATAGTCCTTATCAGCAGGGTTCTTTAGCTAAGCTAATTATATGACATACAAGATATTATGTCAACAAATATTTTCCAGTAACATATAATACGCTCAACTGCTATAGTGAAATTTCTATATACAAGCAGAGTCCCGGAACATCAATGTTTCGGGACTCTGACGATACCTCTATTCGGTCTCGGGTTAAAGCTTCACTGCCGGAATCTTCCTGGGCATGCCGCCCTCACGCATGGATTCCGCTCCCAGACACCCGGCCGCTACGGCCATTCTGGCGGCGATGGGGTCGGCGATAGGCGTTATATCCTTGAGCAGCATATCAAGAAAATCCTCGGCTATGCACGGGTCGGCTCCGCCGTGCCCGCCCTCTGCCGGCTTGAGATCGTAGGTCCTGTCGGAATACTCCCGCCAACTGTCGGAGCGCCTGGTCAGCACTCTGATTTGGGATTCATTTATATTTTCCAGCCGGCCCTCGGTGCCGATGAAGGTATAGTTCCTGCCGGCATCCGGTGCAAAATGGCACTGCAGATAACAGGCCCTGACGCCGTTATCCAGGTTCATCAGCAGCATGTTCTGGTCCTCTACATTGACCTCTTTACGGAAGACACACTGATGCCGTCTCTCCGGCTCTATATCCAGTTGCACTTCCACGCACGTCTTTCTGTCCGGGCAGTCGGGACATCTCAGATCATCCGGCTTGTCTCCACCGTAGTAATCAAGTCCCCCAAAGGCTGTAACCTCTTTGGAATATCCGCCCGCCAGCCAGTGGATGATGTCTATGTCGTGCGCTCCCTTCTGCAGCAGCAGGCTGGTGGTGTTCTTCCTGTCGGCATGCCAGTCGTGGAAATACCATCTGGCGCCGTAGTTGATGAAGTGCCGGCACCAGGCGGATTTGACCTCTCCTATAGCCCCGCTGTCGATGATCTCCTTCATGGTGCGGATAAAGCCCATATAGCGCATGTTATGCCCTACCATCAGCTTCTTGCCGTTCTCTTTGGACGCCCTTAGCATGTTGTCGCAACCGTCTATGGTGATGGCCATCGGCTTCTCGCAGAAGACGTGCTTGCCGGCTTTGAACGCCGCTACAGCCTGCTCCTCATGGCAGAAGTCCGGGGAGAAGACGGCTACGGCGTCTATATCGTCCCGAGCCAGAAAATCGTCCAGGTCGCGAGTTACATAGGCCTTGGGATTGACCTCCTCCTTGAACTTGTCCAGGAATTCCTGATTTACATCCATGGCGGCCGTCACCCGGGACCGCTTCTGCTCGGGATTATGCCATTGCCTGGCTACGATGCCCCTGCCTGTAGCGCCTATTATGCCTATGCGTACCTCATCCATGACGAATATTCACACTCCATGCTTTCAAATTTGCGGCATACCGTTCCGTATCCCGTCCCATTATAGTATAGTAGTCCGGCAGGCGCAAACGATTTTATGCCCCTGGCTTCTCCTTGTCTATCTTGAAGAACTGTCGCCCAGGAAATAACCCTGATAAGCCCGCCTGGCAGGATTATGCCAGAAGCAATCGTGAACTCATGCCAGGTCAGGCCCCCTGACGCCGTAATCCCAGGGACCGGTAAATGCAGACGCTCGTCTGATCTCCGGCAGCCGCCCGGGAGTAAGATCTCCAGCCAGTTCAATGGCAGCCTCGGCTATCTTTCCGCCGGCTGCGGGCTCCAGGTTGGAATAACCGGTCAGCACCGTTTCATAACCGCCGCCGGAGGATGTAAAGGCTTCTTCGTCCGGCACATACCCCACACAGCCGTTAGCCAGTTCCACCACAAAGGTCAGCGGGAAGGGCGATGCGTCCTTGATATCCAACCCCATCTGACAAAAGTATTCGGCCGGATTGGCCAGGAAGAGAGCCGGTCCCACCTGCACGGCCTGGACCTCGACGGATACTTCCGGCTCTTCCGCATACATATAATCGGCCAGCAGCAACTCCTTGGCAAAGGTCCAATCGGTATCTATCCTGCCTCTTTCCAGGCCTTGCCTCACAACCACGGCACTCTCCCGGACACGATCAGGATCAGGCTGCCGCCGGCTGACCTTGATGCTCTTCGATATCGCCCCGACCGGAGACAGATTCCCTCTCTCAGCCGTAGCCATGACTTTCAAAACCTCGGCACCCACTCGCACACCGACCTTTTCGGCCCATCGCTCCCCGAATTCAGGCTCTTCCAGGGAGAGGTTGTTCACCTGTGTCACGTCACCGCAGGCACCGTTAAGAAAGACGGTTACCGCTTCTTCCCCCATACATGAGCTGATTGTTTTATCGAGATAGTATATCCAGTCGGCGGAAACCCCCATATTCATAACGGTGCCGTGGCAGGCGTAATTGACTACGCATCCCAGAAAGGCACCGTCTGCGCTCCAGGCAGCCAATACTCCGACTTCCGGATCGACAGGCCCGGCCGGTCCTGTGATATCGGGGTTTCCCTTGCCGGGATGGGTATAAACCTTGCCGTTCTTCATCTTGAAGCGCCGGTTGAAAGCTACCTGATCTTCAAACCCCGATCCCACGGACAGCAGGGCTTCTTGCCTGCGCCGGTCGGCCTCACAGACGGCTGTTACCGTCTGTCCCACTACCAGGTCGGCATAGATCGGGTCAAGGTTGATGCAATGTTCGGTAACAAGACGGTTAATCAGTTCGGGGACTTATCCCCGGCCGGACGGCATCATTCCTGCCAGGGGACCGCCGTTATGGGTATGCGAAGCGGCTATCAGCAGATGATTCCCCTTGATACCGCACAACTCCTCCACCCGGTGACGGATC
>JAQVUQ010000037.1 GCA_028699365.1 bacterium
ATCGTGTCCAGGACAACATCGTCCTGTCCCATATACTTGGCCGTAGCTGTAAGACACAGAATCGGGAAATGCTTGCCGTTACGCTTACGTAAGCGTTCGATATAATCTCCAAGGTACCAGTAGTCAGAACGGAAATCTCTGCCCCATGAGGTTACAAGATGGGCTTCATCAATTACCATAAGACCTATATGTCTGTCGCCCACTATGCTCTCTATGCTGTTCGATAACAGCATTTCGGGAGACAGGTATACCAAAGAATACTTACCATCCCTTATTAAAGATAATCTTCGCTCCTTCTCATCAAAGGTTATATCCGAATTGATAAACGTGGAAAGCCATACTCCCCGCCCTTGCAGCGCTTCTACCTGGTCACGCATTAAGGCAATAAGCGGTGAGACAACAACTGATACAACGTTATACTTGCCAGCCAGATAGACTGCCGGTAATTGAAACAGCAAAGACTTGCCTGAGCCTGTGGGGGCGGTCAAGAAAATATCACTATAATCGAGACTTCCTTGAAATGCCTTTTCAGATTGACAAATTATGTCGGCCACAATATCCCCTTGTGATACGGTAATCAATTCATTATCTTTATCAGGATTTTTATAGAAGGATAGTTCTCTGAACGCTGCTTTCTCTCCCCAATATTTCGTTAATACATCCTTGTATCTTTCGTTACTAAGATTTCTCACTTTTAACAAGTGGTTATTCAGAAAAAGCTTTACCGGAATATCATTAATCCCACATAAGGACACAAACGTCTTAATTGAATCTATATCCCGCTTATCAAGGGATATATTTAGAGCAGGTATATCCATTCCTTGCTGAAGCTTATCTTTAAAACAGTCAATTAAAGCGTCGTTTGCAGAAATCGTGATTGTTGCTTTGTCATCTATCTCGGAGAAATCAAAGTCTCTATGCGGATACAGATTAATGGCAGTAACAGCATCATCCTGATACCTATTGACAAAGGATAAAAAGATCTTCTCATATCCTTCTGCCCTGACGCAGCTTGCATTGGAATAGTATTTTACCAAGCAATCCAACTCGCAGTCGGTACAAAGATCATCACTATTATAGTAATCGTATAAAAGCTCCTTATAATTGCTGCCTACTTCCAATGGATAGCTTTCGTTGAATAGGTTATTATCAACGATATACACGATTCCGTCAACCATATCTTTAATCGACTGTAATTGATCTGACAAAGCGATATATTCTTCGTAGAAGCCCCAACTAATTTTGTTCTTTAGCGACATCACACTACGTACTAATTGTCGCTGGTATTCCTTATCTTCAAGGAACAAGATATCTATATACTGCTCCTTGTTAAGGCAAGCATTATTCCCCAGATAAGCTGCATAATTATCAAGGCTGGAATAAAATATCGGACTAAAGCCCTTAAAGAATAATACTACCTTACGGTCCTGATTAGCGAATTTATCAATTAAAGCCTCAAGATAAGTTTTCCCGATAAAATCTCTAGCGATCATGTGTTGCGCCTCCGCCTACATAATGATTCACTAATACAAGAGTAACCTCCCGTATATTCCTGACTACCGGAATCTGTGCCTGTGCTTGGCCAGCCTTCTATTCATTCTCAAACCCCTGACTGGTGAACTTTAACGTCCGGCTGTTTTCCGTAACAGTCCTTACAACCTGCTCGGGCGTGCCGTCCGGGATCTCAGCTTCTATTTCCAGAGTCACACTGACTCTGGATCCTACCAGACCTGCCAGGTGCGCAATCACCTCGTCGGCAATACGGCCGGCATCGCGGCCCACACGGGTGGAATCAAGAATAACGCTACCGTGGAAGCGTTTGGGTCCGGTTGCCGGCTGTTGGGGAGAGATAGCTTTGATATCTTCTGGCTTCGCCTCTCCGGTCTGTTCACCAGTGGCTCCGGGTTGCGTCCCTGCTGCCGGCGACGCCTCGGAAGACAACTGTTTCTGCGCAATATCCGGCTTAACCAGCAGACCGGCATCGTCCTGTGATATGGCTATATGCCGGCCACCGCGCAGGCCACGGTATCGCCCTGCAGCCTCGTCATAACTCTCCGCATAAGCAAAGGTATCATGCTCCCAGGAGAGCAACGCCAGCCCGTCTTCAACAGCTTTCAACAAAATCGATGTGTCCCTGAGCCGTGGCAGATAGAGATAGCGGGCGAAATCCTCAGCCAATTGCCGGACAGAGACATGATTCCCTCGCCATAACGGCACACTGTCAAGCGCCATACGCAACCGCGTCCCGGCCAGCACTGTCAACATCAGTTCATCGCTGCGCAGCTTCCTGGAAGCTCGCACAGCCAGCGCTTCCTGCCCGGTAAGACGATAGCTCTGCCATTGTACCGATGCCTGCGGTGAACTCTGCACCGGCACCAGCAGCCATTGGTAGGCCTCCGGCAGGCGGGCCGTCACAGCACTGTCGGCTGTTTTCCTCTGCTCTTCAGCCTGTTTTACCTGGTATGGTGAAAGATCCAGCGCTTCCTTCTCCGCCAATATCGACTCCCAAGCCAGATAGCGACGTACAGCCTCCTCAAAGTCATGCAGGCGCGCCTGGTCCGGCACCAGAAAGATTAGCGTATTCTGAAAGAGGCGTGGGGCGCTACCGCGAAACTGCAGCATGCTTTGGACTGCAGTTTCGGCAGGGTTCCCCTGTTCTCGGCTGAAAGGGTGCTCCGGCCCCAGCACCACCAGACGCGCATCGGTATCGTCGGGCACATCATGGCCCGATTGCGGCAGTATATGGACACGGTTGAAATCGCCTGTATTACGCAAATCCGCACGCAGTCGTTTACTGAGTTCCTGAATCATACTATCCGGATCACGCTTCAATTGCTCGGCCCGGTCCTCCGCCAGCTTGGTGACCGTCGGCTGAGTAGAATACCAGTAGCGTGTTCCATCCTGGTAAAGATAGGTAGCTGCCGTGCTCAATCGCCGCAAAGCATCGCCGAAAACGGCCGGAGATTCTCCAGGCATAACGCATCCCAGCTTGATGCGCCTGTCTTCTATACCCTGGTTGGCGGCTGCAGCCGTGGGCGCCGATCCAAGATAGATAGTGCGGGCCACACGGCGGCAGGCGGCAAACCTGCCCAGATTGGGCACCTCACCGTCCAGTCGTAACGGCAGGGCGTTGGGTCCGTCCACATCCTTTTCTATCACAGGAACCCAATTGTCGGGCAGAAAATGTGTCAGCTCTGATTGTACGCGCGGATCATCGATGGCTATGTTGGCCGGTAGAATCAGCGGGTTGCGATCTCCCCTCTCCCACAGACTGTGAATCACCGCCGCCATCAGACGCAGCACGCCGCGCGTGCGCTGAAACTTCACCAGGGTTGACCAGTCACCGTAAAGCCGGTCAAAGATCTCCGGATGAATGGGATAAGCTGCCTTGAGCCTCTTTTCATATTCGGAATCGCTGCATTCCGGCGGGAATTCCTGCCGCTGGGTACGGTAGAGATCGAAGAACTCCCGGGCCACATTGTCCCGGGCCAGGAACTGGGATTGCTCAACTAGTGGCTCGAAGAGACGGCGGCGGACGATCTCGAAACTCTCCTCGGCACTGGCCGGCCGCCATGACGATTCCAGTCGACCCACCACGTTGTGCAGGCGGTCGAGAGCTTCACGACCCCGCTGGCCGCCTACTTCCACTTCCTCAGCCTGCGTATACGGTGAACCCGTGGTAGCGGAGGCCGGAAGGCTGATAACCAGCAGGCAGTTATGGGCCAATTTGGCCGATTCCGTCAGCACCTGGGCAAAGGTAAACTGTGTCTCGAACCCTCCTGCAGGCAAGTCGCTCTGGTCATGCAACTGGCGTGCATAGGCCACCCATTCATCTATCAGGATAAGGCACGGCCCATACTCAACAAACAGCTCCCGCAGGGCATCGCCGGGGCTGGTAGCCCGCTCGTCATCCGCCTGAATACGCTGAAAAGCCTCCCGGCCTCCCAACTGCCAGGCCAATTCACCCCAGAGAGTTCGCACCACCGTGCCATCCGCCTTGGTAACCGGACTACCTGGGGAAATCCGGTGGCCCACCAGCACCACCCGTTTGGCTGCGGGCAGACGGGATACGCCGGCATCCTTGAGCACAGCCTCCATTCCTGACAATTGGCCCGGGTCCGTTCCTGAAAAAAGATGGTAAAGAGCCAGCATGGAGTGAGTCTTGCCGCCGCCGAAATTGGTCTGAAGTTGGACCACCGGATCGCCCCCCTCGCCGGCAAGGCGACAGATGGCATTTCCGAGCAGTTGCTTAAGGCTCTCGGTCAGGTAGGTACGGCGAAAGAATTCAACTGGATTACGATACTCGTCTGAGCCTTCTCCCAGATGCACCTGCCAGAGGTCGGCGGCAAACTCTGCCTGCTGATAGTTTCCGCCGGCTACGTCCCGGTGTGGATTGACCACTTCCCTCCATGGCTTTAGACTGCCGGCAGCCTGACTCTCGATAGCCGTGCCGGCACTTCGCCGTCGCTCGCCGCGGAGTTGCTCGTCAAAGCGAACCCGCAGTAGTTCCATCTTCATCTTCTCTATTTCATCCGCCTGGGGTGCCGAAACGGCGGACAGGAGACGGGCAACGGAATCCAAGGCACGATAGGCGTTATCTGTAGAGAACGGTTCCTGGTGCGCCCATTTGTTACGTATCTCCCGCAACTCACTGACAAGGCTGCGTTCGGCATGTCCTAGCGTACGGCGAAAAACCTCGTTCCAGGCATCCCACATAAGCCTGAGCAGAGCCGGAACATCCCACTCACCTAGCGGCTTGTCGGTCAAACGGTCATCTCCCATAAAGCTGCTTGCTTCGTCCCGGGCCGTGTCCGTATAAACACTATTGAATTCACGTTCGACAAAGGGTGCCAGACCTTCCTTGAGCAGATCCATCGCCTTGCCGACACGTTCACGGTTGGTTATAGCCATAATTCAACCCCTTTATAACAACTCTATCTGCCCTGCCGACTTATCCTTGTCCTCCCGTGCCAGTCGCACTATTTCCGGCCAGCTTTGCACCAGCGCATTATAAGACAACGCCTCTTGGGCCCGTTTTTTGCGCTCGCAGAGAGTATAGAGACGGTAAGCCAGTTCACGGGCCACCTCGGCCAGATCGCCCAGAGCGGCTACCAGAGTGGCGGCCGCATTTTCGCCCCCGCCTTCCAGTGCGCGGATCAGGTGATGGACCGTCTCCCAGACGGTCAGACGCCGGTCGGTGTCCGGATTCCAGTCGGCCGGCAGTTCGGCCGGGCGCAGCAGACGCACCCGTCCGCCGCGGGAAGCCAGGATTCCCCCCTCTACCATGCCGGCCACACTTGTGTTCTTTGCCGTAGACAGGATTTCGGCTACGCCGTATTCTCCATCGTCAAAGCCGAACTGCTCGAACCAGGCCAGCGCCCAGCGGCTGTCGGCATCGAAGTCTCCCTCCTGCTCGGCCAGCACTTCATCCAGTGTTTGGTTGATAAGAGTCAGCGCTTCACGTACCGAAAGCGCTTTGCCCTCTGCATCAAGCACCCTGGCATAGCGGGTATAGACGGCCATGCCCGGGCCGATAGAAGCCTGCGTCAGATCCACAGGTGCGATATTGCCGTGCTGCAGGTGAGCCAGAGCATCGGGCAATTCCTCACGGAGCGCTTCCATGAATTGCCGCCGTGTGGCAGTAGGTGCATCAGCCGGGCGGGGATGGCAGACCAGAACTATGCTGGAGGCGAGAGCGTTAGTTCCCTGTCCAATCATGCGGCTAATATTCTCTGTTCGCATCGGCCAAGTGCCTGTGACAGCTAAGCCAGCTTGAATAACAGCATCGAGGAAAGTTTCCCAACCAGTGCTGGCGGTGCCCATATCGCTATCGCTCTCTGCCTGTTTGAAAGCATAATAAATGGTAATCGGGAACGCCTGGTGTGCCTGTTCAGCTAAACGATGCATGGCCCGAGTCATCCCGCTCATAAAGAAAATCTCAGCCTGCTCTTTGCCACCATGACGATAAGGAGTAGCTACTAATTCCTCAGCTTTGGGCACAGCCAAAGTAGCAAATAGGTCAAGATAGATCAGCTTAAGGGAACGGCGCAACCAAACGTAGAAAAAATCTGACAAGTCTGCGTAGCCGATGTTGTCAAAATAAGGTGGATCTGTTGAAACAATTTTTCCTTTGGAAATTACCTGTCTTGCGGCATCAGCTTGTTGAGCAGTTCCTCGAAAAAATGCAGTTATTGCTTCAAATGATTTAGCAAAAGCTTTAACGATACCATCCATAAAGACGGACCATGATCCCGAACTATTGCCAAGTGGATTTCCTTCCGCAAAGTCCCATATCATGGGTATTGCCTGGCGGCCAAACAACTGTCTCGGACATTGAGCAATGGGTTCCCATCTACATAGGCTATTGCCAAGATCTGCTTGCTTACTAAGAGCAAAAGCCAAATACACAGCCACAGCATCGGCATAAGCTGCCGCTCCCAAACCTCCAGCGTCTATGCCCGCAGAAACATCCGTCATTCCGGCAGCAAGGGCATCCTGCTTCACCCTCTCCCGAGCTTCACCCACCAGATCGGAGAAGGTGGTCAAGGCTACCAATTGGCGAGGGGTAAAGAGATCACCATAAGTCGTTAGGCCATAATTCGGAGTCTTGAAATCCCGTGGATTATCCGGCAAAACCATTTCCGGCTTCCACACAGGCTGCGCCTGTCGGGCAATGGCTTCATGCTCCGGCGTGGGTGAGAGATAGACACGTCCCCGTTCACCCTCGGCTACGATGGCCATGAGACGGACACCCATACGCCCGGCCTTCCCTTCGTGCCGAATATGATCGTATGTAACAGGCACGTTTGACATAAGACAGCGAAAAGCACTCCTCTTTCCTGCCGTTGTACCGCGCTTTATCGCTTCCACACCCTCGGGCTTACCCACCTTCACCACAAAGCGATAACTATCCCCATCTATAACCGGCTCGACATACGCCTCCCTGCCCGGTTTGGTAGAAAGCATGAACGTCGAGGCCAGCGGCACATCCACATGGGCAAAGGCCGGGTTAGGGCTCTTGACTGTCCGGGCCCAGAGCCAGGCAATTACAGTAAGCCTACGTTCTACATACGGCTTCAGGTCCGGCCGTTCCCTGGCCATTTCGTCCGTGATTTCTACCTTCGGGTAGAGATGACCGATGCGCCGCTCCGCTTCATCACGCATCCATTGCCCGTAATAACGTACGTCATCCGCCAGTCCCTGTGCACCTCGCCAGGTCTGGGCTATAAGTCTCTTCTCGCTCCGCGCCTCGGGGTTTACAGGAGCCCGACCGGCAAATTTGGGCGGAATCTCGATCATGGCCTTGTTGATCAGCACGGCCACCGGATTCAGGTCGGAGGCGTAAGCCTCCAGCCCCAGCCGCTGGGCCTCCAACGGCAGCGCTCCGCCGCCGGCAAAGGGATCATGAAAAGCAGGGAGTTTATCGGGGTCGAAAAGTTCCGCCGCCCGGGGATGATCTCTGTTATCGGCACAGGTGGCCCGCCAGCTCTTCCATATCTCGTCCCGTGCCCGGGACAGCACTTCTTCGTTGGTGGTATTCTCCCATTTGACCAGATCCTCGATCAGGCGAAAGAGCCGCTGCCGTTCAACTTCCTGAGACTCCTCATCGAGAAATTTTTCAGGGTATGCGGAAGGATCGTCCACCATCTGGGAAAAGATGACCGCCCGCGCAGCCGCCAGCGGCCGGCGCGCCCACCAGAGGTGCAGGGTGCTGGGATGTCCATGTCGGATGGATTTCTCCCGTGCCGAAGCCTTGTTAATGGCCTCCAGCGGCAGAGCGACTTCGATAAGTTTCTTCCTATAAGTTGTCATTATTTCCCCGGCTCCTATAGATTACTGCTTGGCATTTGCTCAATAGTATCATGCTATAATTGCACCATAGCATTCATTGTGCAATTACGGTGCAATTACGGTGCAATTGTATTACATTCCTCGGCTCCTTAGGCCCAGGAAATGCCGGTAATAACGATTGTTTTCGCTTCACCTTATTTATCCACGTATTGCACGCCACCATGCCACCATAGTGTTATGGTGGCATGGTGGCGTGCAATACGCTAACATGACCCTCGTTTTATTTCTCAGCCTGTGCCGATACGAAATACCAGCGGGCGGCATTTGTAACCCCGACACAACAAGCCCTTCCTTCGGCCTGCAGATCATGCAACAGCCCCTGGATCTGCCTTCTGGATAATGCCGGCAAGACTTGCTGCAGGTCGCGCAACGGACTCCCGTCCTTCCTGCAACCGCGTAAATGTTTCAACAGAAGAGCCTTATTAGTTTCCCGGTCCAACCCTTTACGCCTGGTATAAACACCTTTCATACCAGCCATGTCATAAAAACGCCGGGAAAGGATATAGCGGATGCCCCGACCCCGGCCGATTTTCTCCAGAATGCCAAGACCTGCCAGACGGCGTAATCTGGCAGAGAAAACAGGTTGGATTTCTTCTTCCCGATGAACAAGATCCAGCACCAAAAAATCATGCGTATCAAAGGCAGCCAGTTGCTCCTGACTGATCCTCTCCAGAAACCGCACAAACATTGAATCATTCACCTGCCCGTACAGAGTAAGAACGACGTTGTAATCATCGGTGCGAGTGAAATCAGGAAGATCCTTTCCGTGCTTGATGCTCTGCTCAAACATCAGGTTCATACCCTGCCCGGAGCGTTCCACCAGACCGCATTTGGCAAAGACATCAGCAATGCGTCGATTGCGGGGAGATTGACGATCCAGAATATTCTCCGTCGTGATTCCTACAGGCAGTCCTCCAGGACTCTCCAGCACCAATCGTCTTGCATACTGGCGCACAAAGACGCTCCCCCCAAGTTGATAATTGCGGTGGCTGACGGCATTCAGAATAGCCTCGCGAACGGAACGTTCTTCAAAAGTGGGGATATCCCGGATAAAAAGTCCTTCCTGATAGTGCTGCTTATCGTTGCGTAAATTTATGGTCTCCCACAAATCATCATAAAAAGAAAAGAAGCCCTGTCTGTACTCTTCACGCTGTTGTGCCGGTCCGGGGGCTTCCGAGGAACGGTACTCAAAGATTACTTCTGCCTGGGCCAGATACCTGCCCAATGTCTGGCGTGTACCAAAAAGTATCAGCGCTGCATAGGTAAGACCTTCATCCAGCAAGACTTCAGCATCACGAAGCAACTGCTCGTGGGTGAGCTTAACAAGATTAGCATTACCTGATCTATCTATCCAGCGTCTGCGAAAGTCATCAATTGCCAAGGGATCCAGATCGCTCAACGATGCTCCCTGACAGATATCAGCGGAGAAATCATGGCCGGATTCTGCAAAGATCATTCTCAGACGATTTTCGGAAATAGGCACCAGCCTGTCGGCTTCACGGGCCCAATAAATGCCTTTATACTTCACCGGTATTCCAACCGGACGAGATGCTACCGAAAATGCCAGCACACGGCCGTCGGGATGCGGAATCTCCAGCACGTCGATTCGCAGCGGTATTTGTTCCGTCAACTTTCGCCGAGCATCCTCAGGTTGGCTGAAGATCTGTGTCCCCACGACTCTACGTGGACGCTTATTGGTAACACCAAAGATTATTCTGCCTCCGCCTTCGTTAGCCAGGGCGCAGCAATACCTGGCTAAATCATCAGGAGAAAAGTGATTTTTTGCTTCCTTGAACTCAAAATGTTCGCCCTCTTGAGCTTGCATCCATATTGAAAGCTGTTCAACCAGCTCAGGCTGTGTGTGTTTCAACAGGCTGTTCATGACGGCACCTCCCCCCGCGCCAGCAGTTCGGCAAAATCATAGTTGACACTAGTTACACCAAAATCCGGCTCGCGCTGGAACGGCTGCCGCAGGTAATGCACCCTATGCATGCCGTCCTCCAGAAATTCCACGATAGCCAGAATAAAATCGTCCGGCTTGTTGAGAGAAGTAAGTATCTCGTTGCGAGTAACGGTGATCGTAGCCGCTCCCGATATGCGTCCTTTGACCTCGATGAAGCGCAGCCGGCCTGTATCGGGGATGCGGCTTTCGATGTCATATCCCAACCGTTCAAACTCACGGTCTATGGGCTCAAAGCCGAGGGCTTGTTCGATCTCCATCACTATTTGGCGCGCTCGGGCAGCCGCCGCCTGCGTATCTGGCAGCTCTGCCTGAGTTGCCGGCTGGTGTCCGGTCATAGCGTCCAGCAGGCCGGCCGGCACAACCAGCAGCCCTCCCAGAACCACCGGCGGCAGAGGTGACAGTTGCTGCTCCAGCTTCAATTCTTTCATCCGTTTTTCGAGGCGCCCCTGCAGTATGTCTGCCCGCTTGCGGGCCTCGCCTGAATTCAACCGGGCATTGGGCTTTCCGGCCTGCTCCTGAAGCTTGAGATCTTCGGCCCTGTGATCCCAGTAACTGATCTCCTTGGTCAGACGCTCTTTCACAGCCGCTTCCGTTTTGGCAATAAGGTCAAGCTTACGTGAGCGCACCTCATCCAGGTGCTTCGGCACAACCTGCGCTACGGCATGGCCCTGCGCCCGCTGTTCCAGGTCGCGGCCTATCCAGGCACACTCCGGCCGGGACAGAATGGCCTCCACATCCGGCTCGCCTGACGCCAGCGGCCGGTAATCGAGATACGGGGCATAATGCAGATGCCTTTCGTTGCCGGCTGCATCGAGTTCCACATAGAGCATCTGTTTGGAGACTACGCGCCGCTCTCCCGTGCGGGTAAGGCTTCCATCCTGAATGGCATGCTCCAGATAGAATATTACTCGTGGCTGCATGCCCTGATCCCGCTCATCCACCAGCACAGTGCCGCGGCGCAGCAGGTCGCGGTGACGCTCCAATGTGAGGTCTATAACCGCATCCAGCAGCGGATGACCGGGGCAGACGAAGGCTGCCAGCGGTTGGCTTGTCAGGGCCACCCGTGACTTTTCAAAGGCGATTCGTTCGTAGCGCGGCAGCACAGGCTCACCGATGCCGATAAGGCGATCCCTGTGGCGGACCGGAGCAGGAACATGTGTGATTTCATAGCGACGCACTTCACGCTGCCTGGACGTACCGCCCAATCTCTGGAAAGCTTCAAGAAAGAATGATTCTATATAGTGAGGCTGCAGGCGGCGGGCTTCGGCCCGCTCCATCTCCTCGCGGATACGATGTACCCGGCTGACGTCCATGGTATCGTGCGCCAGTGCCCGCTCCTCAAGAAGATCCCGGAGTTGCTCCTGATCAAAGGCGTTGGCCACGATTTGCGTCAGACGTCCGCGCACTTCCGCCTGCTCTCCGTAACGGATGGCCTCAATCAACAAATCCCGCAGCGGTTTTCCTTCAAACTGGAGCTTGCCCAGCACATCGAAAACCTGACCGCCGAGAGCCTTGCGCGCCTCTTCCAGTTTCTCAAGCAGGCGTGCATAGACCTCGCCTTCACGGGTCTCTTCCGCAACCAGGTTCCAGAGGTGACAGACCTCCGTCTGGCCGATACGATGAATACGCCCGAACCGCTGTTCCAGACGATTAGGGTTCCACGGCAGATCATAATTCACCATCAGGTGGGCGCGCTGCAGGTTGATGCCTTCTCCGGCTGCATCCGTGGCCAGGAGCACTTGCACTTCGGGATCATGCTTGAATGATTCCTGTGCCTTCATCCGCTCTTCACGTCCCATGCCGCCGTGTATGCATACCACAGCTTCCTTCCGGCCCAGGAGAGTGTTGATGCGTTGCTCAAGATAATTCAGCGTATCCCGGTGCTCAGTGAAGATGACCAGCTTCTGCCTTGGTGACCGCTCAGGCTGCGGATTTTCCTTTACTCCATACGGCGGTGTCTCCGGTTCGGCTAACATATTGGCAACGGATGCCGGCGTGAATATTGTACTGAGCAGACTGGCCAACTCCCGCCATTTCTTGTCCTCACCTCCGTGGCGAACGGCCAGGGCAAGTGCCTCCAGTCGCTTGAGCGTGCTGATTTCCTTCTTAAGCTCGGCAATGGTGCGTGCTGCGGTCGCCTGATCGAGGATGTCCTCCTCTGCAGTCTCCACTTCATTGTCGGGAGCTTCTTCCAGGTCCTCAACATCTTCGGCATCAAGCACCGGACCGGCGGCCATCAGGCTTGCTATCTGGTTTCCGCGCTGGAGCAGCTCCAGCTCACGCAACCGGTTTTCCAAACGTTCTTTACGCCGGCGTAACGACTGGTAGATCGCCTCCGGCGAAGAGGCCAGACGGCGTTGAAGTATCGTCAGGGCAAAGCCGACCGTGCCGGCCCGTTTATCGTTCTGCAATGCCTCGGCACGATTGAACTCTTCCCGCACATAGTCGGTGACCTCTTTGTAGAGATGTGCCTCGGCATCGGAGAGCTGGTATGAAACTGTGTAGGCAATTCGCTCAGGAAAGAGCGGTGTGGCGTCGAACTTGAGAAGACCCTCTTTAACCATCCGGCGCATCAGATCCGAGACGTCTGCGGCATGCACCCCGTCACGAAAACGTCCTTCAAAGCGGTCCCCGTCAAGCAGCGACATAAAGAGCTGAAAATCTTCTTCCTTACCGTTGTGCGGCGTTGCCGTCATCAACAAAAAATGCCGTGTCAGGGTAGAGAGCAGTTGCCCCAGTTTATACCGCTTGGTGTATTTCACCTCGCCGCCGAAAATGGTAGCAGACATCTTGTGCGCTTCATCGCAGATAACAAGATCCCAGCCGCAGTCCGGCGCTTTGAGTTTTTCCTGGACGTCCTCGTTACGTGAGAGCTTGTCGAGCCGGGCAATAACCAGGTTTGTTTCAAGGAACCAGTTGCCGGTACGTGCGGCTTCCAGCTTATCGTTAGTCATGATTTCGAAAGGCAATTGAAAACGCCTGTAAAGCTCATCCTGCCACTGTTCTGCCAGACTGCCGGGGCAAACAACAAGACAGCGCTGCAGGTCTCCGCGCACGATCAGTTCCTTGATGAACAGCCCTGCCATGATGGTTTTGCCTGCACCGGGATCGTCTGCCAGCAGAAAGCGCAATGGCTGCCGGGGAAGCATGGAATCATAGACTGCTGTTATCTGATGCGGTAACGGTTCTACCACCGAGGTGTGGACAGCCAGCAACGGATCAAAAAGGTGCGCCAGCCTGATGCGATGGGCTTCGGATACCAGACGAAAGAGACTACCGTCGCCGTCAAAGCTCCAGGGGCGTCCTTGCTCCACTACATCTATGCGTGGCTCATCGTGACGATAAAGCAGTTCATTGGCTACT
>JAQVUQ010000411.1 GCA_028699365.1 bacterium
GGCCAGCCTCGGCGCCAGGGCGATGACAAAGGGAGCGGCAGCCATGGTAAGAATGGAAACGGCCAGAAACATCTGATAGATATCGCCGGAAATCAGGCCGTGCTCGATACCCGCTTTAGACATGATGAAAGAGAATTCTCCCACCTGGCTGAGGCCGAAACCCACCAG
This sequence comes from bacterium, assembly GCA_028699365.1. Classification (GTDB taxonomy): domain Bacteria; phylum UBP13; class UBA5359; order UBA5359; family UBA5359; genus UBA5359. The sequence continues at coordinate 169 of JAQVUQ010000411.1, forward strand.
CAGCGCTGTCCTGAGCGGCAGGCGAAGAGCCAATCCGGCCAGTCCTGAGATGAGAAATTTAAGCAGAAATATCCCTGCGGCCGCCAGGATTACAAGCCCGGGCCGATGCAGAAAGAGCCCAGGATCTATCAGCATGCCGACGGAGATAAAGAAAAAACTGCTGAAAATATCTCTGAAAGGGATGATGTTGCCCAGCGCATGATGGCTGTATTCTGATTCGGAGATAATCAGACCGGCCAGAAAGGCTCCCAGCGCCAGAGAGAGCCCCATACTATGGGTCAGCCAGGCCATGCCTATACAGATGGCGGTTATGCTCAGCAGAAAGAGTTCCTTGCTCCTGGCTCCGGCCACACGGAAGAGTATCTCCGGCACAAGCCAGCGCGTAGCCGCAAAGACCAGCAGGATCATGCCGGTGCTCTTGACCACCAGCAAAAGCGGCGATGCGCCCGGGCCGGCGGCTTCTCCCGCCAGCCAGGGAATGGCCAGCATCATAGGCACGACGGCCAGATCCTGAAAGATGAGGACACTGAGAATCACCCGTCCGTGCGGGCTGTACATTTCGCCTCTCTCCTGGATGATCTTCATGACGATGGCCGTGCTGCTTAAAGAGATGAGAAACCCTATAAAGAGGGCCTCACCGGCCGGCCGGCCCAGCTTGAGAGCAAAAAAAGCAGCCACTGCAGAGGTCAGCAGAACTTGCAGTGTCCCGCCAAGAAAGACCGCTCGCTTGACCCGCCACAATCCTCTCAGCGAGAACTCCATGCCGATGGTGAAAAGCAGCGCCACTATGCCGACTTCCGAAAGCACCTGTACACTTTGCGGTTGATGGATAAGTCTCAGCCCGTGCGGGCCGGAGACCATACCGGCCAGAAGAAGGCCGATGACTGACGGCACCCTGAACCGCTGGCAGATATAAATCATGACTGCGGAAAGAATCAGGATAGCCAGTAGATCGTTTAACAGGGAATTGCTCACAATGCTCCTTTACAATCGGGCCACAGCTTCTATCTCGACCAGCGCTCCCTTGGGCAGCGACGCCACGCCTACGGTGGACCTGGCCGGTGCCGCCGCTCCGAAGAAGCGGCCATAGACCTCGTTTACAGCCGGAAACGCAGCCATATCGAGAAGAAAGATAGTCGTCTTGACCACCGCTTCCGTTTCCACACCGGCCGCTTCCAGCACCGCCGTCAGGTTCCGGCAAACCTGTTCCGTCTGCTCGGCCACGCCGCCGGAGACCATCTCTCCCGTAGCCGGATCCAGGGCTATCTGTCCCGAAGTCCATAAAAACCCGCCGGCCTTGACGGCCTGTGAGTAAGGTCCGATGGGAGCCGGAGCGTTGCCGGAGAAGACGCTCTTTTTCATTGGATGCGGCCTCCAAGCCTGAAGAATTCCACCTTTACAGCCTCCAGATCGGACGGCTTGTCGACGTCGAAGGCCACCTCGGGAAAGGTTGTTACCATGGCCTTGGCCTTACCGCGGATAAGACGTCCGGCCGCCTGTTCCACCTCCGGCAAGCCTGCCAGGCCCAAGACAAGGCGTAATACAAGGGAGAAACCCAGTATCCCGGCCAGCTTCAACGGCTGCTTGCGCATAGCGTAAACCTGCTCTATCAGCGCCTGTTGCTGACGGATGAACCGGCTGTGCACCAGCATCAGATTGCCGCCGGTAAATGCGCCTTCCCGCAGACGCACATACGTCCGTTTCTGCCCTGGAAAACGGTTTTCACTCACAGCGCGGCTGACGATGGGATAAACAATATCCGCTTCCAACCGCTGAGCCCGGCCGACGAAATCGTCCACCGCCCTGGGAGTGAGCAGCGGTATATCGGCCGTGGCCACAAGCAGGTATTCGTCGTTCGGAAAGGCCGTCATGCCCTGATTGACGTTTTCCAGCAGCGTCGGCTTATCCGGGAGCATAATATCGGCTCCCACCGAATCCATTCCGGCCGGACCGACCAGAGCCACCCGTTCCACCTGCCGGCTGCGCTTGAGCGCGCTGACGACGTATTCCGCCATAGGCTTGTCGGCCAGCTTTATCAAGGCCTTGTTGGCGGCGCCGGTAGCTTCATAGAGAGAGTCTCTGTTCCGTCCGCCGGCCAGAACGACAACATTCATGATCTTATTCCTCCAGCAACTTCACGCCTTGGTGAACGGTCCGGCAAAGATAGACCTCATGCTCTCCGCAGAGCGCCTCGTATCCCTGTCGGGCCGCTTCCTTATTCGCCATTATACCAAAAAGAGTGGGCCCGCTGCCAGACATAGCCGCTCCCAGTGCCCCTGCCCGCAGCAACGCCTCTCTGCCCGCCTCTATCTCCGGATGCCCTGCCATGACGGCCGGGGCCAGATCGTTGGACAGGCTGCGGGCCACGCCTTCCAGATCACCGGTGGACCAGTATTGCAGCAGGCGCTGTGTGCCTTCAGCCGTTGCCGTCCCGGAATCGTCGTAAGCGCGATAAGCCCAGGCGGTGGAAACGGATATGGGCGGTTTAAGAAGAAGGAGGTAAAAATCGAGCGGCGACAACGGTTCCAGCGTTTCACCTCTGCCGGAGACAAGAGCCGCTCCACCGTTAAGACAGAAGGGTATGTCGGAGCCGACTTCGGCCCCTATCCGGCTCAGCCCGTCCGGTTCCGTGTCCAGCTTCCACAACCGGGCGGCGGCAACCAGCGCAGCCGCTCCATCCGCACTGCCCCCGGCCAGGCCGGCGGCCATGGGAATCTGCTTATGCAATGTAATTTCAGCCCCGGCGCCTGTCCCTGCCGCCTGCTGTAGACGTCTCAGGCACTTGATGACGATATTATCCTCACCGGCCGACAGGTCGGAACGGTCCACGCTCAACGACAGATCCTCGGCCGGCTTCAGGCAAAGTTCATCGGCCAGCGAGACGGACTGCATCAGGCTGCGCAGTTCATGATACCCGTCCGGGCGCAAGCCCAGGATATCGAGGGAAAGGTTTATTTTGGCATAGGCTTTGATTTTCAAATAGATCTCCTCCAGAATTTTCCCCGGCGTTTTCACCAGCATTTTTTTGCATATACGCCGTTTTCCAAACAGACTGTTGACTGCTTTAGTTTGAATCCGGTTGCATTTTGCAACCGATT
>JAQVUQ010000412.1 GCA_028699365.1 bacterium
GGCCGGAGACGGCTGCATCAACCCTTTCCACAAAGTCGACAAAGCCGAAACGCTCCGGGCTGTGGAAACCCTTGCTTGAAACGGGCGCCCAGGAACTGTATTCCTTGCCGGGCTGCTGCGTCCGGCACAGGTTTATACGCCAGGTGTCGCCGGGTCCGGGGGCTGAAACACCAAAAGCCTTGAAGGGCACGGCTATTTCCACTGTCCATCGACCATTGTCCTGGGTGCCTCTGGCCCTGATTCCGGCGCCGTTCCAGGATTTGGGACCGCCCATTTCCCTGGCATCGTAGACCATACCCAGACTGTTGACGGCTATATGGTAGTAATCCGGAAATATGCCGCCTGGAGCAATAAACAGTTCCACACAATCGTCCCTGAACAGACGGGCGGAATCACGCTCCCTGACTTCAGCCCTGAACCTGTCCACCTGATTCAGAACAGGGTCCAGCACTCTCTCCATACAATTGAACAGTATATAGAGATTATCCTTGTCATAGATAAGACGGCACTTTGTTTGCTCTCCCGCCAGGCCGTTATTTCCCGGAACCGAAAAGTTGCCGATTTCAACGGATCCATGCAGGTAAACTTCATCCGGTTTACCGTCGATAACCGGGGCGGCAATGCCTCTGCCCACCTGCACGCGAGGACCGGCCTGCCTCTCCGGCACCGGATCGGTGCCGGCAGCGGACAGAGCATGGGCTTCCGTGCCGCAGGTAAAAAGAGCACCCGTCAGCAGTGCCGTCACGAAGAGGAAAAAAAACGTCGATTTCATAAAGTACCCCCTGTTGTCTTCTTCCGGATAACTGCCCCTTACTTGTCGGGCTTAAGCCATCCGTCTGTCAGCGCGGCAGCCAGATAGTTGGATAGGGCCGCGGAATAAGGAAGAAACTCGCTCCGGTCGCGGCGCGACACATGCCCGTCAAAATACAGGATGCAAACGCCATTGTCATGCCGGAAAGCATAGCGATCAAGTATATCGCCCATATAGTAGTTGTTGTTGGTACTGGCATCGCTCATCATGAACTTGCCTGAAGGATTCTTAACGCTCTCCAGCATGGTTCGCGGATACTGAGTGTAAGTGCCCGCTCTGTAATTAGCGCCGGAGGCGTTATAGCATCCCAGATAGACATTGTAATTATAGCAATAGCCTCCGGTAAATGTGGCGCTGGGACAACCTTTGGTGATAAGGTCGCGATTGACGTATTTCAGGCTCCACAGGCGTATTTGAGCATAGTTTCCATTTCCATCCTTCCCAAGGGCCTGATTGATCGCGTCCGGCAAGTAGTTATCGTAATCCTCCGCATACATAAATGCACCCAGACCTGTCTGTTTCAGGCTGTTCATGCAGGTTGTCTGCCGGGCCTTCTCTCTGGCATTGTCGAATACCGGGAAAAGTATGCTTGCCAGCACCGCGATAATTGCAATAACTACCAGTAATTCAATAAGAGTGAATCCCTTGACACCGGTTTGTCTGCCGGTCGTCCTCCCTTTGCCATAGCTCGTTTGATTATTTGTCATAGACATGATTAACAACTCCTTCCATATAATCTTTGAATATACTTACCGTTGAAGCACCGCTTCGCTCACAACAGACACATACTGACAATCACCTCCGGATATTGACTACCTGAAGCAACCTCATCCATAATCAGACTACTTCCAACTGCCTTGTTGAGCCTCTGATAACCAGCTCAGGCCTTACCAATATTCTAGCAGCACCACGACCGCCTTCTCCGTTCAGGAGCAGATCCAGACCGATCGTTCCTACTTCCTCCAGGCGTTGTCTTACAACTGTAAGCGGCGTCGGTACATGTTCAGCCAAACCGATATCATCATATCCTACAAAAGATACATCGTGTAAAAGCCTTATATTGTTTTCAGCCAACGATCTGACGGCTGCAAGAGTCGGTGTTCGTCCGTCAGTGATTACCGCCGAACAGGATAAATCCGTAAGCTTTCGCCCTACCTCCCGGAAAGGCACGGTGAAACCTTCCAACGGCAGTCCGTATTTACCAGCCGCCTCGATAAACGCACGATATCGCTCCGCTGCGGAAAAATTCCGATAAGTCACTTTATCAAGACAACTATGCACATAGAGAATTCGCCTGTGTCCCAGTTTTACGAGATGCTTTACGGCCGCAAAAATACCGTATCTATTATCCGATCTGACGCTGTCCAGGCCGATTCTCTTATAATGCATATCCAGCATTACCGTCGGCAATCCCAGTCGCTTTATGCTGAGAGCCTGCTCCTTGCTGGGGCGCAGCAACAGAAATCCGGTCAATGATAAAGGTATGGTCAGAGTATCAATGCTTGAGTACATATGCAAATCGACTCTATAATTCAACTCTTCCGCTCTTTTTATAACCCCGTCTATGACATCTTTGGCAAAGTATGTTGCAATTGCCTCCTCCACCGGATAGGAAACCAACAAGAACACATGGCGTTTTTCAAGTTTATCGAAGGTCTTCCTGCTGATGTCGGAGACAAACGTTCCCTTCTGTCTCGTACGAGTTATCAAGCCGTCTTTTGCCAATGCCGCCATAGCAAGCCTTACAGTCTGATGGGAAACACCGTATTGCTCCGCCATTTCCAAAGTATTGGGAAGCTTAGTATTGGCCTCAAGTTCTCCATTAAGTATCTTATCTTTTATACTATCCATTATCCGAACGTACAACAGTTCCATCTTATCTCCTCTGACAAGCCGCATAACCGTTCAATAGCCTTACAAACAACCGATAATGAATCAGGCTTATCAAGCCAAAACAACAACGTTATAACATGCATAATATGCATTTAACCGGTAAAAACTATTATATATATTCGGCACAAAAACATTTTCTCCTGCAAAGCAAGTAAAATATTATTAAAATCCGTAAAACCTGCGCTGACAATCTTTTCTATCACATGAGAATTTGGCGGATACGGATTACAAAGCGTTCCGGCCGCGGTCATATGAATAACATCAAGTAATTACCCGCTCCAGGACACGGGTACATGCCGCGGGCGCTCCCTTTGGGAAGGGGGCGCCCGCAAATTCAATATCCTTTTGCCTCTATTTAATTATACGATCAACGATGCCGGCGAACGGGATGGTAACTGTTCCGGACTGAATTGAAAGCGCGCTCGTAAGCCTGGCGCAAGGATGCCCGACAATCGTTACAGAAAGCCCGGGAGGGTATATAGCCGTGTAAACTGTTACGCCTTCCGTACTTCCAGCGCTTTACACCGTCAGCCTGGCCCAGGCGCTTAGCCCTCTTCA
>JAQVUQ010000413.1 GCA_028699365.1 bacterium
GTGCGCAGTCATTGAAGCCCGAAAAGTTTCGACAGGTGATGGCGAACATTCTGCCCTACGCGGAACTGGGCGGATTGAAGCTGCCCGAATTCGATTGACATAGTATACCTATATGGTATGATTCATGAAGATGATTTCATCATGGGGGCGACAGGTATCGACGGGAAGTGATGGGGTCGGAGTTGCGAGTCGAGGTTCCATAAGCTCGTTAAACTGTGGGAAAACTATAAACGCCAACAATAACTTAGCACTGGCCGCTTAATGCGACCTGTCCTGCCGGGCGCGCCGATCGGGCCGGACCAGGGCATCAATTAGATTGGCTACCCGAAGGCCTACTCCTGTAAGCCTGATGGGGAAACTTAACAGGATAGCCGTAGTCTGATCCCGCCTGCGGGAGCGGACAAGGCGAAACTCAAAGCGCAGGATACACTCGTAGAAGCTTCGATGACAGCCTTTTCGGACAGGGGTTCGAATCCCCTCGCCTCCACCATCCTTCGCTTCTGAACGAAGAGAAGAAGAGAAGGATGGTGGCCTCCGTAGCCTTGGCGAAGGAGGCCCAAACGCTAGTGCACAGCTACGGATGGCAGGCCATCAATACCAAGAGTAACGACCACAGCCCCTTCGCTTCTGAACGAAGAGAAGAAGAGAAGGATGGTGCATATGTATTATACATATATCATAGAAAGCACCACCAGCCTCGGAAGACGATATATAGGCCATACCAGAGATCTCAAAAAACGATTGTCAGAGCATAACTCCGGTAAATGTCTTGCTACTGCACGGTACTCTCCGTGGAAAGTCAGATTATATGTAGCTTTTGAAGATATTGAACACGCTCAACGTTTCGAGCGCTATCTTAAGTCAGGCTCCGGTCATACCTTTGCCAACCATCATTTCTGGAACTGAGTTTTTCAGGACTGATACCGGTATATCATACTTTCTCAGTATACACACCGAGCTAACCTGCACAAAAGTTGACTCTAAATCAACTTTTGTGTATTATTAAGAAACAAAACGCTTGTATATCATGTATGGAGATATACCGTGAATCTAGTTGCATTGGCACAACGCATCGGACGCCTGCGGAAGGAGCGCCGATTAACGCTGCAGCAGGTTGCCGATGCGGCCGGACTGACCAGAAGTATGCTCTCAAAGATAGAGAACTTCAGGATTACGCCGTCCCTGCCGGCACTGGGATCTATTGCCGCCGCTCTGGGGGTTACCACGGCAGAGCTTCTGGACGGCCTTGATGATAAGCCTGATGTAGTGGTGCTCAGGGAAAACGAGCGCATGCTTATTCAGCGGGATTATCCGCAGTCCAATCTGGTATATCAGGCTCTTGCCCATACTCGTCCTCAAAAGTTGATGGAGCCCTTTATTGTTGAGGTACCGGCCGGCGATATGAACAGAGACCGTCTTCCTCACGAAGGCGAGGAGTTCTTCATAGTTCTTCAAGGCAAGATAGATTACGAATACAACGATGAGATCTTCCATCTGCAGGAGGGTGATGCCGTCTATGCGGATGGAAACATTAAACATCGTCTTGTAAATACCGGAACGCTGCCGGCAAGAGTATTGATTATCTTTGCCAGACAGCAGTAGCGGGAGTGCGTTGTGGGAATTATAACCGGCAAGGAGGAAGATAATGAGCATGACGGTTAACTGGATAAATCCCTATGCCGACCGGACGGGAAACTGGATGAAAGGGAATCTCCATACCCATACCAGCCCGGCCAGTCACTGCGGCAAGATTTCTCTGGAGAGAACGCTGTCGCTGTATGAGGATGCGGGATACGGTTTCTTATCGATCTCCGATCACATGAAACTTACCCAGGCTGAGTCGGAGCGACTGACGATGATCCCCGGTATAGAGTGGAATAGTCCGGTCGGTGAGCATATCGGCCTCTACAGTTGCAACCCTGAAGCCATCGAGACGTCCATAACTATCGGCAAGCCTGGGGAGGTGCTGGCGGCGTTTTCCAGCCCTGATGTCCTGCTCATCCTCAACCATCCCAATTGGCAGCTTCGCCCGCACTACCGGCGCGAGGAACTTATGGCCCTGACCGGCTATGACGGGATAGAGGTTTTCAACGGCGTTATCAAGCGCCTGGAGGGCTATGAGATTGCCACCGATAAATGGGATTATCTGCTCTCCAACGGCAGGGCGGTTCTGGGATTTGGCAGCGATGATTTTCATGCTGAAGGCGATCTGTGTCTCGGGTGGAATGTGGTCCGGGCTGAATCAGCCTCCCCGGAGGACGTCTTCAAGGCGCTGAAAACAGGCAACTTCTATGCTTCCAGCGGGGTTGCACTGACCGATATTTACCGGGAGGGTGACAGTATTACCGTGGAGAGCGACAACGGGCAGGAGATACAGGCAGTAGGCCACGGCGGCAAAGTGCTGACTACCGTGCGCGACAATCGCATGACCGTGGATATCAGCCGGTGGGACACGGACTATATCCGTCTGGCCGTCTACGGTCCCGGATCGTCCATGGCCTGGACGCAGCCGTTCTTTATTGACAATCCTGATGCATCAAGTTAGCATAAACGAATGAAAAACCTGCGCACATACGGACATGCTCCGTTCAACATAGCCGTGATCCACGGCGGCCCGGGTGCGCCCGGCGAGATGGCGCCGGTGGCGGCAGAACTCTCTAAAACATGTAGCGTTCTCGGTCGGTGCATCTCCAATCGAATTTCCATCTTGTCTTAAGCGATAAACCGGCAGTCGGTCGTTAAAGATATCGGCATCTGTTCAAAACCGGCCAAGTGCATATCCTATCTTGCAGTTTTCCACAAAGCCATCGGATGATCCTTGATTCGTTTTAGTATTTCAACGTCCTCAAACAATAGCTCCGGCTTATACTCTTTGTTTTCAAAAGCATTTAGGAATTCCTGCTCGTTTTGTGATAAAACCATAAGATTGCTGATAAATATTTTTGCTGCAGTTTTCGATGCTTCAAGATCAAACGGCTCTTTTTTACGCAGAACCGGCAAAAGGTCAGTTCTTATTTTATAATTTGTCAGCTTGTCTATAGCAGACATATCAAAAGTCTTGTTAACCGTTTTTGTCGATATTGCCGCATAAAAAACAACGCTTTTTCTTAAAAGAGGAGCCATTTGCAAAAGTCCGTCTTTGCATGACTCAAACGTCCCCTTTTTGTTTTGACCTGCCTAATCAGACAGCCATATATCCTTCGTCCCGGGTAACGGCGGTTGAAAATCCCCGTCTATTCCCG
>JAQVUQ010000414.1 GCA_028699365.1 bacterium
CCAGCTTGCCGCCGCCGTGAATGTAGGCCTCTATAATGCCCTCGGCAGCAACACGACTGGTACGCTTGGCAGCCGAAGCCAGACCCTTTGTCCGCAGTATATCGGCAGCCTTGTCCATATCGCCGTTCGCCTCGGTCAACGCCTTCTTGCAGTCCATCATGCCTGCACCGGTCTTTTCACGTAATTCCTTAACTTTGGCTGCAGAAATATCCATTTTATATTCCTCCCTCGTAAATCAGCTATTAAGGCTGAAGACTGAAGGCTAAAGGCTGAAGCAGTTTACGCTCTGGTAGACTTTTCGATCTTCATATCCAAGCACACTTCTCAGTCTTGATTAAGGCTATCAATTCAAGCTTGAGCGTGCTCCTTCAGCTTTTGCACCTTAAGCTAGATTAAGAGGCAAGAGACATCCAGCCTCTTGCCTCCTATAAACTGCATACTCTCTTTACACTGCCTGAGGTGCTTCTTCAACCTCTTCTTCAGTTTCAGTCACTGCTTCCGGTTCGCCGGCAGCGGCCTTGAAGGCCTCCGACAAGGCAGTTCCGGCAGCTTCACTTGCGGCCACTGCCTCGGCAGCGGCTGCAACAGGCGCTGCAGCAACAGCAACGGCTTCAGCCTCGGCCTGTGCCTCGGCTTCGGTTTGCTCGCCCTGCTTGGCTTCCAGAACGGCATCGGCCATCTTGGAAGTTATAAGGCGAAGCGCCCTGATGGCATCATCGTTTCCGGGAACGACGTAATCGACCTCATCGGGATCGCAGTTGGTATCTACGATAGCCACGATGGGTATGTCCAGACGCCTTGCCTCGGCTACGGCGATATGCTCCTTCTTGGTATCGGTAACGAAGAGAACCGACGGCAGCCCGGGCATGTTCTTGATGCCGCCCAGGTTTCGCTCAAGCTTGTCCATCTCATCCTGGAGACGGCTGACTTCCTTTTTGGGAAGCACTTCGAAGTAACCGTCTTCCTTCATGCGCTCCAGATCCTTCAGACGCCTGATGCGCTTCTGGATCGTCTGGAAGTTGGTCAGGGTGCCGCCAAGCCAGCGCTGGTTGATGTAGAACATCCCGCAACGAACGGCTTCCTCGGCTACGGTCTCCTGTGCCTGCTTCTTGGTGCCGACAAACAGAACTATGCCTCCGTCGTCCACCATTTCCTTGACGAAGTTGTAGGCCTCGTCGACTTTCCTTACCGTCTTCTGCAGATCGATGATGTAAATCCCGTTCCTGTCGGCAAAGATATACCTCTTCATCTTGGGATTCCATCTTCTGGTCTGATGACCAAAATGCACGCCTGCTTCCAGAAGTTGTTTCATGGATACAACGGCCATTATGGTCACCTCCTTTCCTGTTCGGTTTTCAACCGCCGCCGTCATCATCTCCTGCCGGAACGCTGTCGCGCCACCACCGGTCGGATCAAACGGCGTGTGTTGTTTTTTTACGTGCAGTAGTATATCACAATTTACGGCGCATTATCAAGCTGATCGGCAAGCACCTGCCCGACTGATTACTCCGCCGCTTCCGCCGGCTCCTTGCGGCTGACGTCGGCCCCGCCGCTCTCGGGGCAGCCCGGATCGATACAAGTGTAAGTCAGCCCCTTCTTCTCGGAACCCTTGACGGCGGTAGGCCCGCCGCAAACCTTGCACTTCTGCTCGGTGGATATCTTGCCCCAGACCACGAAATCGCACTCGGGATAGCGGCTGCAGCCATGAAATACCCGGCCGCGCTTGCCCTTGCGCTCAACGAGTTCTCCTTCGCAATCCGGACGGGGGCATTTTGCGCCGACGGTCTTCTTGATCGGTCGGGTGTTGCGGCATTCCGGGAAGCCGGGACAGGCCAGAAACTTGCCGAAGCGCCCCTCCTTGATCACCATCTTGCGGCCGCATTTCTCGCACTCCTCTTCGGTTTCCACGGGCGTCGGCCTGCGCTTTTCAGCCTCTTTCTCCGCCGTAGCCAACAACTCCGCAAAGGGGTGGTAGAAGGTGGAGATGACCTCGTGCCAATCCTCACCCTTCTCCTCGATCTGATCCAGGTCCTGCTCCACCCGCGCAGTAAAGCCGGTATCCATTACTGAAGGGAAATACTCGACAAGAAGATCCGTCACCAGCACGCCCAACTCCGTCGGCCGGAAGCGCTTCTCCTCCTGCTCTACGTAGTTACGCTCCTGAATGGTGTGAATAATGGGTGCGTATGTGCTCGGTCTGCCTATCCCCTTTTCTTCGAGCGTCTTTATAAGCGTGGCCTCGGTATAACGGGGAGGCGCTTGCGTGAAATGCTGTTTGGGCGTAATGCCCCTGCAATCCAGCGGATCGCCTGCCTCCAGCACAGGCAGAGTGCGCCTGGCCTCCTCATCGGCATCGTCATCCGCTCCTTCGGTATAAAGACGCGAGAAGCCGGGGAACTTGACCGTGGAGCCGGTGGCCCTGAATATACACGGTCCGGCAGTGATATCGACGGTTACTCCGTCCAGTATCAGCGGCGACATCTGGCTGGCAAGAAATCGCTTCCATACCAGATCATACAGCCGTTTCTGATCGCGGGACAGCCATTTATCCATATCTTCGGGGCTTCTCGTCACCGAAGTCGGGCGTATAGCCTCATGCGCTTCCTGTGCTCCACGACGGCTGCGGTATACGGGCGGCTTTTCCGGCAGATAATCTTTGCCGAAACGCTCCAGCACGTAATCGCGACTCTCCTGCTGCGCCTCGGCCGCCACATTGGTCGAATCGGTTCGCATATAGGTTATCAATCCCACATGGCCGGCTTCGCCCATCTCTATACCTTCATAGAGCTGCTGAGCCACTACCATTGTCCGCCGGGCAGAGAAACCGAGCTTTCGGGCGGCCTCCTGCTGCAGCGTACTGGTGATAAACGGCGGCGTGGGATTCCGTTTCTGTTCTTTCCGCGTTACGCTGGAGGTTTGCCATACGGCATCGCGCAAGCCGGCGAGTATAGCATCCGATTCAGCCTTATCCGCAATTTTCTGCTTTTTATTGTCGATCTTCCTGCCGTCTACGGCATGAAGCTTGGCCTCGAATACCTCTTCCCGCCCTTCCTTAGCCAGCGAAGCGATAATGCTCCAATACTCTTCCGGGATAAAGGCTGTTATCTCGCGCTCCCGGTCTACAACTAATCGCACGGCTACCGACTGGACGCGCCCGGCGCTCAGGCCTTTGCGAACCTTTTTCCAGAGCAGCGGACTGAGCTTGTAACCTACCAGTCTGTCCAGAACACGCCTGGCCTG
>JAQVUQ010000415.1 GCA_028699365.1 bacterium
GCCGGCAACTGCTCCCAGTATTTTGTGGTGGAACACAACGGCGACATCTATCCGTGCGATTTCTTCGTGGATGCCGACAAACGGCTGGGGAATATATTCGATGATTCCTGGGAGACCCTGCAGGCATCCGCCGCATACAGGGATTTCGGCAAGCTGAAGGCCCAATGGAACGACGTTTGCCGGAGCTGTCCGTACTTGCGCTATTGCTCCGGCGATTGCCTCAAACATCGCCCCGGATGCCTGGCCGATTCCGCCGCCGTCAGCGTTCTCTGCCCGGGCTGGAAGTGCTTTTTCCATCACGCCGCATCCGGCCTGGAGGATATCGCCCGTCGCATCATAAAGGAGCGCAGCTCAAACGGTATCACCGCCCCGGCCGGCACGCTCTGCCTCACCGGACACCCCGGCAGGAACGACCTTTGTCCCTGCGGCAGCGGCCGGAAGTATAAGAAATGCCACGGCGCCGCCTGATCCTATCCTTTCCATGATATTTTAATATCTCCACCCGATGGGTATAAGATTGTCGACAACGTGTGACGGATAATCCACGCAAATCATTTGAAGGGTGGGTTTTAACATGGACGCAGGCAATATGCCGGAATATGAGAAGCCGGGACCGCCTAAAGGAGAAGCCTACGGAGCAGCAGCCGTAACTCAGGCACTGTCCGGATTTGATTTCCCCGCCAGCAAGCAGGATCTTATGAATGCGCGCGGCGACAGGGAGATAGAGATTGAGAAAGGACGTTCCATGAAATTACGCGATCTGCTGCAGCGAGTGTCCAAGGACAACTTCGACAGCATGGCGGATGTGGTCTCGGCTCTGCGCAACGTCATCTGACGTTGTGGATACAGGTTTGCGCTCGCCAGTACAAAGCCTTCGGACCTCAGGGTGCCGAAGGCTTTATTATACCGGGCGGGGTTAGTAGCGGGGTTAAACTGTTACCTCCCAATAGGTTGACAAAAGAACATGCGTTTGCTATTCTACCATGGGAGGTGTGGTATGGCTAAAATAAACGTTTCGTTACCCGATGAGATTATCGCCCGGCTTGATGAAGACGCCCGCCGGCACGGCCTGACCAGATCGGAGTATATTCGCCGATCCGTGGAACTGTATGCCCGCTATCTGCATCTGGAAGCAAAGGTGGAGGAGAAGATACAGACCATGAAAGGCGCAATTACGGAGCAGGATACTCTGGCCGAGCGAATGGCGGAATATGTCGCCTGACGGTAAAGGGAGGTATGAACACGTGAGCGAAGACGGATTGCTCAGATATCTTCTGCGGGAGAATGCCGCCAGAAAGAGTGAGGAATACTCTTCCGACTACATCTATCTGGTGAAGCCGATATACGTGCTGGATCCCACCGTAGTCTCCCGCTGGTTCATCCGGGACGAGGCATCCGAGGCGGCTCTGAAGATAAGGGCGGATTACGTCAGAGGCCATATCTCGCTGACCGTGCCGGACTGTATTCTTTTCCATCTGGCCGATATTCTGCAAAAGCACGGCGGCCTCACCGGAACGGATATAGCCGCCGCTCTGAAGACCATGTACGATATGCATATAATCATGCCCCTGCGCGCTCAAAGCGCCTGCCGGGCAGTGGAGATGGCAGTAGAGGACGGTCTGGAAATGAGCAAAGCCGTTTACCTGGCCGAAGCCGAACTGAGCGGAGCCAGACTGCTGACCAACGACGAGCAGATAGCCTCCAGATACTACGCGGCCATACATATCAGCAACTACCGCTGACACCGTCTGCAGGTGCAGCCTGCGTAAAGCCGTCCGCGCATTGACACCAACGGCTTCGTAATGATAAAATCGGATAGCACAAAATGATATGCCGACGTAGCTCAGCTGGTAGAGCGACGCACTCGTAATGCGTAGGTCAGCGGTTCAATCCCGCTCGTCGGCTCCAGTCTTCATGCGGGTTCCGGGGTTTTGCCGGAGCCCGTTTTTTGTTTTGGGTGATCGAGCATCTGTGGATATCTCTCAAAGATAACTACCGGATAGCAATATCAAACGAACTGTTTACTGACCGTCTGACGTTAGGAAAACTTTTTGATTTAGCAGATGGCGATGATTCTGAAATGACGATGTTAGTTAGTCAAGTTTGTCAACAACGTCCCTGTTATCCCCATATAATAAACGGGAGGTAGTGTTATGAACGCATTGTTATCGCTGTTCGACTGGGTGCACCTTTGACCGGTAAAGATACTATTGTAGATTGATCATGATCGCTATTCAGGACTGCCGGAGAGTACGGTTATGCCTTTGAAGATTTACATAAAGATTCTCTTGAGAGCGGCGGCTATGGCGGTTGTTCTTATTGCCGCGGTTGCGTGTATCGGTTTGATTGAATCTGAGAGAGTGAACATAAGTCGCCTGCATATCGTCGGCTTTGATAGGGAATACAGGATCGTCCAGATTTCCGATCTGCATTATAAGGGGGATAAGGCTTATCTTAAGCGGGTAATCGGGATGGTAAACAGGCTGTCTCCGGACATCGTGTGCCTGACAGGAGATATTACTGAGGATAGCCGTTATCTACCACAGGCGCTGAGAATAATTGAGCACATCCAATGCCCTGTATACGGGGTTCCAGGCAACCATGAATACTGGGGCGGCTCTGATCTTGAGACGGTGCAAAGCAGCTTAAAGCGTACAGGCGGCGATCTGCTGATAAACCGGGCTGTCTCGATCAAGGGCGGATTGTGCCTTCTGGGACTTGACGATATGCTGGCGGGACATCCGGAGTTGCCTCGCATGGAGGGGGCATCGTGCTCTGCCGGGATACTTATGGTGCATTGTCCCGGATACGTGGATACTTTGCCGGACGGATTGAAATTCGGACTTACTTTGTCGGGACATACGCACGGCGGCCAGGTAAGACTGCCGTTCATAGGTGCAATGGCATTGCCCGATGGCTCAGGCGTTTACCAAAGGGGATTGTATCGCACGGGTCATGGCCCTCTTTACGTCAACAGTGGCCTGGGAACGTGGTTTGCCTCGTTCAGGTTTCTCTGCCGCCCGGAAATAGCGCTGATCACTCTGTCTGTGGGTTAGGGCCAGGGCGGAGAAGCTTCCCGGGCAGACGGCGTGGACGCGGATGCCGTCGTTCTGTACCTCTTTTGCCAGGGCTTTGCTCATTTCCATGACGGCATGTTTTGAGACACCGTATAGCGACTGCCCGGTGTATCCCTTGACGCTGATCACAGGGGATATATTGATAATGGATTGATTCGAGGTC
>JAQVUQ010000416.1 GCA_028699365.1 bacterium
TGGAGCCGCAGGGCTGTAAGGCGGCCGTAAAATTGTGGGATAACGGCAAGGGATATAATCTGGAGGCGAGTATACCGCTGAAAGCCATGGAGTATACCGCTCCTGCAGCCGGTGGAAAATGGCTCTGGGAGTGGGACTTGATTTACGGCGCCGGCGACAAGGCGGGTCTTAAGCTCTTCTGGACGCCGGAGTTGCATGGAGCTAACTATCAGTCACGGAGCAACTGGGACCGGGCGGTATTTGTTGAATCGGATCCCGCTCCGGTTCTGGGGATAAGCCGGATCCCGGCCGCATCGCTGCCGGATATCCCGGAAAAGGCCTGGAGTGCCGGTCCGTCTCAGACGATCAGAGTCGATGAGAATAAAGATGCCCACATGTGCCGCTTTGAAGGCCTGACGGACGGCAAGAACCTCTACCTGCGCTTCAGAATCAACGATCCCGACCCGGCTTTGAACACCGCCACCATTCCCTGGTGGTGGGATGCCGGCGACGGGGTGGACCTGTTTGTCAAACTCGACGGCGGCAGGGAGATCAGGCGCATTCACCTTGCCGGCGCCACCTGGGGCAAAGAGGCTTATACCATCCGGAACTACGCTACGACAGTCGTTTCCGGCAGTTTGATCAGATCGACAGTCAACGCCGACAAACGCGGCTACGTTCTGCTGGCGACTTTGCCGGTAAGCGCACTGGGCGGAGAAGAAGCCCTGAAGAAAGGTGTGGAAGCCAATTTCAGAATCAACTGGTCGGACAGGACCGGTGGAAGCGTTTTTGCGAAGGTCTTCTGGTGCGGCCGGGATCAGATCGATACAAATATTACCGCTTTCGGGGTGATAAAGGAGACGGCACGCTGATGATCAAATCGACTACGCTGCGTGTCTTCCCGTCCGATTGGGACTGGCGCAGATGTCTGCCGGAGGCGTCTTCTGCCGGATATCAGGGCGTTGAAATCAACTTTGACGGCAGGCTGGGGCTGGATTGCTCGATAGAAGAACTATCGGAAATACGGCAGTCAGCCCAGGATAACGGCGTCAAAGTAGTCTCCGTCTATTCGCGTCAGCAGTGGCTGACTCCCATATCCAGCCGCAATCCGGAGAAGAGTCGCAGGGGAGCGGAGGCAATCAGGCAACTGATAAGGATAGCCGCCCTGCTGGAGGCGGAGATGGTTCTGGTCATTCCCGGTGTGGTGAGCAACGCCATTCTCTCTCAGGAAGAGGAGATTGTGCCTTACGATGAAGTCTACGATCGCTCGTCGGAGATACTGTCGGCACTGGCCGGCGATGCTGCGGAGCAGGGCGTTGTGCTGGCCCTGGAGAACGTGCCGGGCAAGTTCCTGCTCAGCCCGCTGGAGATGAGGGCTTTTATCGACTGCATCGGCAGTCCCGCTGCGGCGGCTTATCTGGATATACCCAACTGCATCCACAATCACGGCTATCCTGAGCATTGGATCGCAATATTGGGCCACCGGATAAAAAATGTACATCTGAAGGATTACAGGACGGCATGTCCCGGCATGTCCGGTTTTGTCGATATCTTTGAGGGTGATGTCGATTGGAGTGCCGTCTGCCGGGCTCTGGCTGATATAAGCTATACCGGCCCGCTGACATCGGAGGTATTGCCGGCTTACAGGCATCATCCCGAACGCCTGTGGCGTTCGGCGGCAGAGGCGCTGTCCTGTCTGGAGAAGGACATATCCGATTACATGGAGAGGAAGCGGCAGATATAACCGTCTGCCGGCAGGGGAGAGAAGTAGGATGAAGATAGCATTTATCGGCGGAGGGGCTTTACGCCTGCTGGGAGCGGTTGAGGATATTCTGAACAGGCCGGACGTATTCAGGGATCTCAATCTGGTGTTTATGGACAGGGATATAAAGCGAGCCGAAACGGTATCAGGACTGGCCCGGAAGATGCCTGCCGCTTTGCAGACCGGTTGCAGGATGGAGGCGACTGATAGTCTGGAGGCGGCGCTTGAAGGAGCCGACTTCGTCTACTGCTACATCAGAGTGGGCGGCGTTACAGCCCTGGAGCGCGATATCCGGATAGCGCTGCGGTACGGTTACCACGGTCATGACGATTTCGGGCCCAGCGCCGTCATGCTGACGGCGCGAACAGTGCCGGTGGTCCTTGATATAGCCGCTCTTATGGAGAGATACTGCCCTGAGGCGTATTTCCTGATCTTCTCTAATCCCATCACTCTGCTGACGGACGCAGTTACCCGTTACAGCCGGATAAAGTCTGTCGGAATATGCCCCGGAGTGAATAACTTTGCCTGGGATATGGACAGCCTGTTCGGCATCGGCGTACCCAGCCCCGGCTTGTCATACCGGGGAGGGGGCTTGAACCATTTCTCATGGATTGCCGCCGACTCCACTTACAATGGTGAGCCGATAATGGAGTTTATACGTCGCAAAGATAATGAGATACCGTATGAGGAGGCGGTAAAGAAATGCCGTTGGGATCTTGCCGTCCCCATGATGGAAATGTATGGAACGATGTTTCTGAATAACGGGCATCAATATCACTATCTATACCATAAACAGATGACCGCGGAGCTGTCCGCTTACTTTGAACGGACCGAGGATGATGCCTTGCGTTCCGCCAGGCAGGACAAGGCCATGCTCGAGGTGGCCGTGCTGCTGCAGCAGGAAAGAATAGAGGATTACTGGGAGCATCCGGTTATCAAGGATTGCCGGAGCGGGCCGTTTTGCGATACGGGAGTAAGCTTCATGGAGGCCGTCACAAGGGATTCCGGCGCGGAGTTGATAGTGACTCTGCCCAACCGCGGACATATTGCCGGTCTGGAGGAGGGTTATCCTGTTGAGACCTCAACTCAGGTTCACCGGAGTCAATGCCGGCCCATAGGTATCGACCCGGTTCCGGATGCGCTCAAAGGTCTTTGCAACGCTATCGGCTATCACCAGCGGTTGACGGTGGATGCCGCCGTGAAGGGCGAAAAGACAGAGCTGTTCAAGGCCATGTTCAGCGATCCGGTCATGCGTTCCTATGAAGAGGCATACCCGATGTTTGAAGAGCTTTGGACGGCGGCAGGGAGAGATATTTAATCGATGACGACGGAAAGGGATGTTCTATGAACGAGAGAGAGAGGTTCCTGCGGACAATGCGCTGTGAGGAGGTGGACAGACCGCCGTTTATCCTCCAGGCTCCCTGGATAGACACCCTGGAACGCTGGCATAAGGAAGGGCTGCCGGAGGACAAGAGTCCTGCAGAGTATTTAGG
>JAQVUQ010000417.1 GCA_028699365.1 bacterium
GTCCCCCTTCTTCTCCTTCTTATCCAGCCACAGACCTGCAAGCGTTTCACGCTGTGTCTTGCCAAGGCGCTCAATGGGCGTCTGCGCCAGACCTTTGCGCTCCATAACATAGAGCATTGCTTCCTGTGAAGGCAGAACAACAGGAATGCCTTCGGACAACGCCTTGTCATTCCAGACCTTACCGGACCCACCGGTGATCACCTTCCCGGAAGCAACATCCCGGATTATATACTCACCCTTCTCCACCTCCAGCGGCCGCAGGCTGACACGTCTGTCACCACCACCCCAGTTCAGGGCAAAGAGCACGTATCTGCCGCTTGCCCCCATGATTTTTGTCTCTATATATGCGCGGCTGCCGTCAGGAACAGCCTGCAGGGAAGGCTCGATACCGTTTTCCGCCGTAATGGCCTTGAAGAGATCGGTCAGAGGATTGACCCCCAGCTCACAGCCGATATAGTATACCTTGCCCTTGCCCAGTTGTTTACAGGTAACGGCCGGCGTGCCGTCGTTATATGCCGCGATAACGGAAGCATCCGCAACCGTAATCCGGCGGCCGCTGCTGCCGTCCAGATTTCGTATCATAGTTACAGCCGATTTAAAGCCGTACTTACGGAACGTGACATCGCCGGTATTGCTTACCTTCGGCCCCACTTCAATGCCCAGCCAGGCCGGCGTCGGCATCTCTGCCGCATACTCATCGTTCATGGACATGCCGCCGGGCCCGATAACCAGCACCCCGCCATTCCGCACATAGGCTTCCAGTTTTCTCGGCAGGTCGGGATGAACGCGCTCACACATCGGCATCATGATAACCGGATATCCGGCAGCAGCGCCATCGAGTATCTGCCGGTTGGTCAGAACATCCGGAGAGTTGCCGGAAAAGACGGCGCCGGCATAATACTTCAGCAGATCGGAGCTGACGGGCCCTTTGATCAGTTCATCATAGTTTTTGGGAATGGCTCCCCGCAGTGTCTCATAGGAATAGATGAACCCCAGTTTAGCCTTCGGGCTCTTTCTCAGCGCTATATCTCCCAGAGAGTTGATCTCCTGTTTGACCACGGGGATCATCTTTAAAGCCTCACGGCTGACAAAACGTTGGTTCCAGAAGCTGGTTCCTCCAACTTCATCGCTGGAGAACTGGAAGAATATCTGGCCGTTCATACCGTGTGCCACCCGGCTCCAGAGATAGCTTCTCATCTGGCCGGGAGTCAGCGGGGCCGGGCCGTTCAGCTCGTCAAGGCTCCGGTTACTGATGGTAATCCAGTTTCTTATGCCGCCGTACAGATAAGGATCGATAATCTCTATTGCCAGAATGTTCTCTCCATTCAAACGCAGGTACGGGGTGAGATCTGTGCAGTAGATCTTATCGAAGCCGCCGCCGTCGAACACCTTGTTACCGTTTATCCATATTCTGCCGCTGTCGTCAAGCCCTCGTCCTATCAGGTAGAACTTCTTATCTTTCAGCGCAGGAGATACTTTGAACTCCGTCCTGTACCAGCCGTATTCTGTGACATCTCTCTCCATGCTGCCTGTGCCTCTGTCTTCCCACAGGCAGGGGACATCCATCAGCCCCCATCGAGAATCATCATACTCCGGCGCCCAGTATTTATCCGTCAACCCCTGCTCGGTTTTCTCCAGCTTGAAGCGCCACTTGCGATGCAGATTTACAACCCCCTGTGCCAGGATGGAGCCATCGTCGCCGCCACCGGAAACCGCCATGGCGCCGCCTTCGGAATTGATGACAGGTTTGTCCGGGCAGGCACTCCGGACCACATCGTCGGCCAGAGACAAACTGAGCATATCGGTCAGTTGCTCCTGTTTCTCATGTCCGGCTTCCTGGGTAACGAATTTGTGATATCCTTCATGTGCATAGAAGCTGAGATAGGGAGCTATAACATGGGGATTGACGCCGATCAGACCATAGGCATACTGGAGATTGGCGTGTGTCTGGACTACTCTGGATACAGGTCGTTCGTCCAGTTGCCGGTGCAGAGCCGTATACTCGACGATAAGCTCCGCAAAACGCTCTTCGGTAAATTTCATCCAGTCGGTCATAAGTTCCCTGGGAAAACCGTTGGGGGTGATATTGTTCATTGCATTGCCGGTTTTGTGCGGTACGGTTATGTCGTCAAAGTTGCGAAAACCGGTCGACCAGTAGCGATTGGCTCTTTCTATAGTGCCGTATTTCTCTTTCATCCGGGAGCGAAACTTCTCCAGGTTCCAGACGCAATCGCAGGTATAAGCAGCCTCGTTCCACAGTTCATAGGCAAACACCGGGTAACGTCCCGCCTGCCTGATATGGTTGGTCCAGAAATTACGGTACATGGATTTTCCCAGGGGATTCTCCGGACACCAGGCAATAAAATGGCTGGTGGTGGCTACTTCCGGATAAAGCGCCGCTGTGGGATCGTTCCTGACGTGAGCCTTGTGTTCAACCCAGGCAAGAATGCCGGCCTGGCCCAAGCGCTTTAACTGTTCCCCATACCAATCGATATCGTCAAATGATGCTTCCACCGTATCGCCCGTTTTTTTAGCCCGGTTGGAATATATGCCGCTGGGCTGTGTTTCGGTAATGTCCAGCCCCAGGATTTTTTGCAGCGCGGTATCGGTGGTAATGGAATTGGCTATGCCCAGCAGAAACCGCGGTTTGCCGTTTTGAACGAACCTGTTCCCCTTTATATCCACCTTCAAGACATCCGGATATTCCGAAGTCCGGTAGAACCCGGATTTATCCAGCGGCTGGACTTCCTTAATGTCAAGGGTAAGACCGTCCGCAGCAGGTTCTCCTGTCGCCGGATTGCCCGCCAGCAGAACGCAGCAAAGCGCGACCGCCGGCATAAAACGAGATATTACAGATGACATTCCTTTCCCCCTCAAGCTAAGAATCCGCACTCAAAAAGCCTCATTGTATATGCGCCTGCCAGATAAACGTCAATGACCGGCGTTGCAACATCTCCGGTATTCATCGAGCATGATATGATAACTATCCAGTGGCATACCGTTAAAAACACAGTTGGAGGTGGAAAAAATATACCGTCCACCTCTATTTCCATGCTCAAAACAGTAACGGACACTTTCTCGGATAGGCAATTCGTCAGCATCCTGCAGCAGTGAACACGGGACATTCCCCATCAAGATCAATTCAGGATACTGCATACGTACCGTTCGAATGTCCATGCCGCCTTGAGGATCTATGGATTGGTAAGCGTCAATTCCGGTTTCCACAATCTGT
>JAQVUQ010000418.1 GCA_028699365.1 bacterium
CTTCGTCCAGACTCAGATCAGCTCTGGCGCTGTAGCTGTCGGCATCGTAAGTGCTGTTGGGTCTGAAACCGTCGCTGGAGGTTTTGTCTACATCGAATGTATATCCAGCTTTCCCTCACCGCCGGAGTGCGACAAGTTGTAATTGGAGGTTCCCAGGCTGCCGGCGGCAGAAGATACTTCGGTCCTGGCCGGTCCGCCTCCCTTTTTGGTAATGATATTGATGACGCCGCCCAGGGCATAGGCGCCGTACAGGGATGATCCCGGGCCTCTCAGCAACTCGATTCTCTCAACATCGGCCACCGGTATATCGGCCAGATCCACCGTCCCGCTCTGCGCGGAATTAAGCGGCCTGCCGTCGACCATGACCAGCACCTGGGTGGAAGTGGCGCCCCTGACTCTGACCGAAGTCAGCGCACCCAGCGAGCCCTGGGTCTTGACCACCACTCCCGGCAGCAGGCTCATGGCTTCGCCCAAATTTCTGGCTTGCGAGGCGGTTATCGCTTCCGCCTTGACGACGTTGACCGTAACCGGCAGTCCCGCGGCCGGTTGCTCGATACGAGTGGCGGTAACTACCACCTCGATATCGTCGTCCTCCGTCGTTGCGGCTGATGCAGGCAGGCAGAGCAGTGCAACCATCACCGCTGCAGACAACAGCCTGAACTTCATGAACAACATTTGAAACTTCCCCCTGTCAAATCGAAATTACTAAGAGCCGAACGGCAGGGGGACAAAGGGGTGCCCGTGAAGGTGATAAGGGAGCGGGCAATAAAAATAGCCATCCTCTTCCCTCCGAAGAGATGCACTTTTGCCCGGACGGATAGGTCTCCTGGCTTCCGGATCATCCTACGGCCGCGCCTTCCCGTGCCTATAGGCACAGTGACTTGTTGCGGCTTTCGTTCCCGGTTACAGTAGCGGGGGCTGCGGCGGAGTTTAACCGCCTTCCCTTAATCCGTCCCGCCGTTCAGTTTCTTACGGGGAGAGTATAGCACGGAGAGAAAGCTTTGGCAATAAGAAATCCCTCCCTATTCCAGCACCAGCCTGCCGAAATCCGCTACTTCCCGGAAGAGCTGTTGCAGCCGGTAGAGCAGAGAGAGCCGGTTTTGGCGGATATCCTCCTCTTTGGCCATGACCATGACGTGATCGAAGAAATCGTTGATCGAGTTGCAGAGGCTGAGCAGCAGACCCATGACCTGATCATAATCGGCAGGGGTTTCCACCAGCAGTGCGTCCGCCTGTCCTTCCACGTAGGAAAGGGCACGGCACAGGGCCTTCTCCTCCTCTGACTGGAAGAGGTCTTCCCTTACTTCCGTGCCGATAAAATCTTTGAGAATGCTGTCGACGCGCTTGATGGCGGTGGCCAGGGCCGGGAATTCCGGTGATTTGCGCCACTGTTCCAGAACGACGGTCCGCTCGCGGGCATCCACCGGATCATCGTACGGCACCGCCAGTACGGCGGCTATGGTATCGTAGGCATAGCCCTCCTCCGACAGGACGGCCGACAACCTCTCACCCAGGAACTCGTAGAGGCTCTGTACCAGCTCCGTCTCTTCCTTCCTGAACTTCACCGGAGGCCGGCCAAGGTCTTCACCGTAACCACGGAAAGCCTCGTGGAGCAGGGTGTGCAGATGCACCCTCAACTTAGCATCGAGCAGTATCCTGATCGTTCCGTTGCCGCTGCGCCGCAGGGCATAAGGATCCTGGGAGCCGGTGGGCCTGATACCGATGCCGAAGAAACCGGCCAGAGTATCCAGGCGGTCGGCCAGGGCTACGGCGGCACCTACCATGGTGGACGGCGTGGAATCCCCGGCAAAGCGCGGCAGATAATGCTCGTAGATGCCGACGGCCGTTTCCAGAGGTTCCCCTTCCTGTAAGGCGTACTCTCTGCCCATGCTCCCCTGCAACTCAGGGAATTCGTAGACCATATTGGTAACCAGATCGGCTTTGCAGAGCAGGGAAGCCCTGTCGGCGTAAACCGTATGCTCCGGGGAGAGTTCTGCAATCTCGGCAATGATCCTGGTCAGGCGACGGATGCGTTCCGTCTTGGCCTGCAGGGAACCCAGTTTTTCCTGGAACGTAACCCGTCCCAGAGACGCTACCCGGTCCTCCAGCCTGGTCTTGCGGTCTTCGTCATAGAAGAAGCGGGCATCGGACAGGCGGGCCTTCAGCACCTTGACGTTACCCTCGCGCACCGTATCCAGGCCCTCTTCCAGGCCGTTGCGCACGGCTATGAACAGGGGCAACAAATTTTCACCGCCACCGGCCACCGGAAAGAACTTCTGATGCTTACGCATGACGGATATCAGCACTTCCCGGGGCAAACAGAGATAATCGGGCTCGAAGCCTCCGGCAAAGGGCGTGGGGTACTCCACCAGAAACGTTACCTCGTCCAGCAGATCCGCGTCCAGCACGGCTTCTCCCTGAAACTCCTTCGCCAGGTGTACGGCGCCTTTACGTATAATATCTTTGCGTTCGTCCTGGCGCACGATAACATATCTGGACGACATCTCCTCCCAGTATTTATCGGGGGAAGAGAGTGTAAAACGTTCGGGAGCCAAGAAGCGATGTCCGTAACTGATGTTGCCTGAGCGCAGACCGTCCAGGCTGAAATCGAGCACTCTGTCTCCAAACAGCACCGTCAACCAGCGGATGGGCCGCGCAAAACGCAGTTCTCCGTCGCCCCAGCGCTGCATCTTGGGAAAGTAGAGCCCGCTGATGAGGCCGGGCAGCCTCTGCTCCAGCAGCGACACGGCATCGGTGCCGGCATCGGCGATAACGGCAAAGACGTACTCGCCGCCCTCGACGCTGCGCACTTCCAACCGGTCCACGTCCACTCCCTGGCTGCGGGCAAAGCCCATTGCAGCCGGGCTGGGTTGACCATCCTCTTTGAAGGCCACCCTGGCGGCAGGACCTTTGACCTCACGGGTAACGGCAGCCTGGTGCTCGGCTGCGTCACGGATATAAAGCACAAGGCGGCGCGGGGTAGCGGCCGTCTCCACTTCGCCGTGAGCCAGACGGCTGTCGTCCAGAAGCGCAGCCGCTTTATCCTTAAGCTCTATCAATGCCGGCCTCAGATAGGCGGCAGGTATCTCTTCGGTTCCTATTTCCAACAATAAATCCGGCATCTTCAGCTCCTTCAGCGCATCAGGGGATATCCCATTTTCTGTCGTTCCTCCAGGTACAGTTCGGCACAGGTTCTGGCCAGGTTTCGTAC
>JAQVUQ010000419.1 GCA_028699365.1 bacterium
CGGTTATTGATCTTAGCCCACATCGCCAGAGACATGGAAGCCAGTTCCCCGTAAGGCTCCTCGAACATGCCCCGCTTGCGCCTGATCTTCCGGGCCAGTGGCACCATCTGCTCGGATACCGAAGCCTTGGAGCTGGCCACCGCTGTGCCGAAAGCAAATTCCGGAGTTTCCGAGACATCAACGATGCAGTAGTATATCAATTCGAGCAAGGCGGTAATGCCAGTCGTACCGCTGTCAGCAGAGATAAACTCGGCGCTGTCACCTTCCTGCATAAAGAAGAGTTCTTTGCCTCGGAAGTTCAGCTTCTTGTCACGGACCTCCTCTTCGGAGAAGTTGTCCTTGATGAACGATTTCACATCCTTCAGCGAAAATCTCACCTTCGGCCGGTTGAAGAGCTTGGAGCCTTCCACCGCAAAAAACAGCGTATCATGATACGCCCTCATAAACGGCTCGATGGGCTCCAGATCGCTACAGCCGAAGAGCTGCGTCTCCTCGCTTTCGTTGGCGAAATGCACCACAGGGATAAAGCCCCAGGGGTTCGTCTCGTCACGGTTCAGATCTCGCACTGACTGAGGAGCCCCGGCTCCAGCCTCAATGGTAATCATCTTCGGCGTTATGCGCTCGGTGACAGTATATTCCTTGTCCTTACGCCCTTGCTCGTCATACGCTGTTACCGGCCAGCGGATTACAATTTCTCGCCACGTCCCGGTCAGTGGATCAGGTATCGGCGTCACATACTCCGGCGGCACTATTTGAGGCACAAAGCGCGTTTCTTTGGGATTGAATCGATCCTCCTGATGGTTTATCCGCGCAAACACGTCACCGTCCCGGAGGGCATTGCGGTTGATCCTAAGCAGCTTACCCACCCATCGGGACATAAACTGCTCCAGCGCCTGGTCAGCCTCCGGATCGACATGCGTAAAATGCGGCGCTCCCATGAAGCCGGCCGTAGTATTGACCACTGGACGGGCGAAAGCCGCACCCAGCTTATATTTGTCGTTCGTGTTGCGGTATAGCTCCCTGGCCAGTTCATAGTTCACCCGTGAGCTGTCCAACGTATACTGCGGCAGGAAGTTGAATCCCCAGCCTGAAGGCCAGGAATCCCGCAAAACTGATATCTCTCCCAGGGGAGCCAATATACGCTGTATAAGAGGCCGTCCAGATTGACGGCGTATGCTGTTCTTAGCCATGTATCCGTGCCCCCTGCAGAAGTTTCCTTATGTCGTCGCTTATGGGCATATCTTCTGTTTCCGCGTAAGACAGCATGAGAGCGTCTGCCCTGTCGGGGCTGCTCATGCCGCGCTTCTTCATGTCGTCCTTGCTCTCGATCTGGATCTGCCCACGGCTGTTGATCTTGTATTTAATGCTGCTGAGCTGAGCTGCTAATTCTTCGTCTTCCGGATCAATATCCACATCTCCGGTCTCGAATCTTTCTCTCAATCCCCAATACCACTCGGCACGACGATTCAAGAACCGCTCGTTATCCAGAGCGGCAAAGCCGGAACGCATCTCAGCAACAGGCTTATCCAGCTCTGCCAGACGATCCACCACGCCAGCGCCGAGGCCGTCGCCGTCAACCTTGGCAACCGTTGCCCCGGTATCAGACAGCGCTCGAACAACGCGCCCGGTCGTTTGCATGGTATCCTCTTTGCCTGTAGTGCTTATAGATCTGGCCACCGGTCCGCGCCTGTGCATGATGACCGTCTCGTCCTCGCCATAGCGGGCAACGTCCACGCCCAGTTCCGACGGTCCGGTCGGCTCCAGTTCCCTATTCTGCGCCGCTTCGACCCATGACAACGGTATCAGCGTGTCGGTTCCCTGCTCGGGAAACTCTCCCTTGACGCGGCTGGTGTAGAGCGCCGATGTCGGGCCCCATCGCTTATGGCACTTTGCTACCCAGTGAGGTGTAACGAGCGTAGGAAACGGCAGCGGGGACGTTATCTTTGCTTCCCACTCCCCGGAAGCGATATCCTCTTCCGTGATGCCGAATGTCGTAAAGTTAGGCGTATCGAATGCACTGATAGTGATCTTGTTTACGCCTGGTGTCTTAAAGGCCTTCCCGAATCGCCCTGTAGGATCTGTCGGGTTGCCTATTATCAGCAGCCGGGCATTCTCACTGGTCAGGACGCCGTCTATCGCCTCATATATTGGCTCTGATACGCCGGCAGCCTCGTCCACCACGACGAGGATATACACCTCGTGGAACCCCTGGAACCTATCCGGATCATACTCAGGCGCCGTAAAGCCCCATGCCCACCAATCATCTGCCAGCTTTAGCTCCTGGGTGAGTAGCTTGCCTCCCAGAGGATAATTTGCTCTCTGGTGGGCAATCCTGATCTCTTTCCATAAGATGCCCCGAACCTGTCTGTTGGTAGGTGCCGTATTGATGACAATGCAGGGCATGTGCGTATACAAAAACCAGAGGATTGCCCTGCCTGCCGTAAAGCTCTTTCCCGAACCGTGGCATGATCTTACGGCCGTTTCCGGGTTATCCCTGAGCGACTCAAGTATCTCGACTTGCTTCGGCCAGAGTTTTGCTCCCAAAACATCTGTTACCCACCAGGCAGGGTCACTCTGCGCCCGGCTGACTATCGTCTTCGCTTGGCTCTGTTTGAGCACTCTTCATCAGCTCCACCCATGACACCTCTACAGGCCCGCCATCCTTGCCGGTTAGCTCTGTCCGCTCTCTATATTTATTGGGCGCCAGGGCCTTGAGGCGGAATATCAGTAGCGTGTCGCTGAACTCCCGGACACTGCCGCACTTGGCGCCCTTGTAAAACACTGGCTTGAGCACGCCCTTGACTGCCCGACGGTCCGCTTCCTTCTCCATAAGCTCGACAGCTTCAGTTACAGCATCCTCCCACCTGGCTTTGAACTCCTCGTCCTGCTCCCGCCAGTCGTATACCGTCCGTCGCTTATATCCGGTGACGGCAAGAGCCGCCTTTAACGGCTTACCGCTCGAAATAACTTCAAAGAACTCATCGTCTTTTTCAGGTGTGCGGTTTGTGCGGTTTGACATGACTACCGTCCCCCAAAATAGGGAGCGCCGGCCATTGCATTGCGACCGGCGCTTAATAATCCCCTCACTATATAGCAGAACTCGAAAATTAATCCCTCTATAATATAGCAGAACTCACCTGATAAACCTCTCATACCACTCGTCAACCGTCCGTATTCCCACGGCTACAGGATCAAAGTCAGACATG
>JAQVUQ010000420.1 GCA_028699365.1 bacterium
GTATGGACATATGTCCGCCGCCCATCGTATCGTCGTAGTTGAAACGTATGGGAAAGGCTCCCTTGAACTCCCTGACACAATCCTCTCCCATGAGGTTTACAGCCTCAGCCGCTGTGAACAGCATGAAGGGTATATCGATAAAACTCTCACCGATAGCTATCTGAACGCTTACTTCAGGCGGTATCATCTCAAAGCTCCAGGCACAGTTCTTCATTTCCTCAGGCAAATGACGAATCTGCCTTATCCACTGCCCTCCCCAGATCCCGGGGATGTAAACGGGCTTGGCTCTGACCGGATACCGCACCAGGGACGACATAACTTTGGCAAGAGTTTCCCCCGGCAGAAGTTTGGGCTCCCCGGATATATTGGCATCCACATAGAAATCGATGTCGCCCGCTTTCAGCAATCGGTTTTTCAGCTCGTCCAGCACCTCATAGTCTATATAATACAAGCGTCTGAAAATATAGCTTTTATCACGAAGTATTCCGTTGTCTCCGAGATTGCGCACGGCCCCGCTATTTACCCTGTGGCTGACTTCTTTACGGGTGAGATCAAGATAAATTACGGCATCGCAGGCTGCTACCAGGCACTCGTTGGCGGCACCGCATCCATAGCATATAACGACATCGGCCGCCTCTTCACCGCCTGATTGCCGGCCTTCCAGCAACAATCTTTCAGCTTCGGCAACGGCAGCCTCATCCAACAGGTCCTCCAACCGACCTGTATAAAGCCTGCCGAACAGAGATACCGGATCCCTGACGGGATCTACCGGCAGAAGCGGGCTGATCATATCCTCGATCTCCGAAGGCATCTTATATAATGCAGCGGCATCAAGGAGCAGAACTTTGTAGCCGTCTCTCTCCAGGTATTCTCTAAGCTTGAGGGCCGTCGCCTCAAAATCAACACCGACATAGCCGTCCAGAGCCAGCCTGAAAGCAGGCATACCTGACGAAAGCTCCTTTCGCACCAGTTCTTCCAGAAAGGACAGAACGTTATCTTCGCCGCTGACAAGAGCACCGGCAATTTCGTCGGGCAGTTCAGGACGGTTCATCGCCTTCCTGTCTTCAAATGGATGCGGATTACTCATAAAACTCATTTTTATCTCTCCTCTGCAATACAATGATAATCGTAGCCGTTTATATAAGCCCATTCCTTCAGTTCGGACAGGGCATCGCCTTCGACAAGGGCAAAGTGCTGATTGGTACCGGTTCCGATAACGTCCTCAAAAAGCTTTTCAACCTTCCCCCGTGACTCGAACACGGAATGCGAATAGCCTTTTATAATATGCGGGCCGGACAGTGAATCAACCATTGTAGAAACGACTTTATATTCACCCCTGCATTCCGAAATATGCGCCATAGTCATAGGCCCGGCCGGTATCCGGTACCAGCCGAAGGGCGCCCCGGCATATTTATACGGCGCCTTGGCATATCTGGCGTCAGGTGCAATTACCACGTTCTCCCGGAAACGCTCGTCCGTATAATCGAGGGGGCCGGCATGGCCGGCACAAAAACGGTTGTGCGGTGCGTCGATATAAAACGGCTCTACAAACGTTACATGCTTTCCGGTCATGATTTTCAAAGTCAGGCAGGCAAGCGCCGCTCCTACATCACCTTCCGGCACCAGGACAGCACCCCTATCGTTAAAGCTGTCATGGTAAAACCCTGGCCTTAAGCCCACCTTCTTATGCAGTTGCGCATCTATATCGTTGAGAACCGTAGCATCAAGGCCCATATCCGCTGCCATGGATGCCAGACCGATGGAGGCTTTGGCAGCAGCAAAGAACTTGGACTCGTCCGTCTCATCATCGACCCTGTAAAGGGCTTTGAGCCGCTCCATATATGCCTTGACGTCCCTGTCGTCTACGGCATCGATGCGTTCTTTCAAAGTATCGAAGGAGACAAACGTCAGCTCAGGTCCTACTTTGTTAAAGAATTGATACGGATCAACATAAGTGGACCACATGACTTCGTTGAAACTCTGCAACAGTCCGAACCTGGCCCGCCTGAGGACACCTCGGGCCTTTGCTGCGCGGGCAAAGACGCTTATACGTTCAAGAGACTCCTCTCCGCTTCCGACAATCGTTCTTGCCCTTTTGTCCAGCCTCCTGATAGAGCCGGACCCCTCCAGCGTACCCACCAGGCCGCCGGCAACCAGAAACTGAGCAAAGTCATCGTCGGACACGGCATCCTCAAAGCCCTTCTCTTCCACCGGCAGATAAAAGAGCAGCGGCAAATCAGGCATGTCACGCAAGAACCTTATCCAGGTAAAGTCTTCTGACCAGGACATAAATACAGCCATGACAAAGTCCACGTCTTCGTTAACAAACAGCTTGAGCGCCTTTGTCACATCCTCCGTCTCCGTGACCACTCCGGCATCGATTATTTCCAGATCCGCAGATATCCTGCGTTTCATCCTGCCGGCCGCTTCTTCAATACGGTGAAGATAGGTACCTCGCGGCGTTTCCCTCCCCACTTCATGTTTTATGAACCTGCGACTGCCCAGCCTCAACAGACCGCATAAGGGCTTATCTCTTCTCATCTCCGGCACACCTCCTCTATCTGCTGTATAGCGTAGTTACTCTTTCTTTGTGCGTGACGTCACGCACGAGCTAAAAAAAATATCCCCACCTGCCCGGTCACCGTTTTGCGCCACAGGATGCCCGGACAATCAGCTCCGGTTGCAGTATAAGGTGACGGGATTCCGGCTCTCTTCCTTCCATCAAATCCATAAAACTCTCTGCCGCCAATCTTCCCATGTCATATGCGGCTACGGAAACGCTGGTAAGCGCCGGGCTGCTAAGGGCGGCAAACTGGAGATCGTTAAAGCCGACCACGGCGATATCATCGGGAACACGCAAGCCTGTATCCTTCAATGCGGCAATCGCTCCCAGAGCCATGGTATCGTCGGCGCACATTACGGCTGTGGGGTGTCCGGCGGAATCCATAAGCTGCCTGGCGATTCCGGCTGCATCCTCCCAGGAATAATTACCCTGAATCACATATTCCTCTTTAAAATCTATCCCGCGCTCCTTCAGCGCTCTTTTATATCCCTTAAGCTTCTCATGATCTACACGCAGCTCCATGGTGCCTGTAATAAAAGCAATATCTTTGTGTCCCAGTTGCAGCAGATGACGACTCGCAGCGTATACCCCGGCCTCCTAATCGGCATATACATAGCAAACATCTTCATCCAGCCCCTC
>JAQVUQ010000421.1 GCA_028699365.1 bacterium
GTCGGCACGTGCGGACGGATCATCCTCTTCGCATAATACGACGTAATGCGCATAAAGAGCGACTCTCTCCACCGTGGTCAGTGTCGGACAAGAAACATGCGGCAAATCGCTTCTGCCTATAAGAGCCTCCACTCTTTCCCGCCATACCTTTTCCCTAGTCGTGTAATCCTGTCTGATCTTGGCTGCTTCCGTCTTGTCAAGGTTCTTTTCCAGGGCATATATAGCCTCGTCCAGATCTGCAATGCCCTGAGTCACTTCCTTTTTCAAGTTGTCAATATCCTTACTTGGCTTGGCGGAACCGAGCAGCACCAACAGGTCCCGCAGCCTGTTCTGCGTTGGTAGCAGTTCGTCGAGAGCCGCTCGCCCAACCCCCGTCCTGGTATCCGCCGCTATTGCTTCCATACCACCAGAAAATACGACAATCGACAGACAAACTATCAACAAAACAATCCTCTTAAGCATTTAGTAATCCCCTTTCAGTTCCTCTCGATCCGCTCCAGCAACAGACAATCGATTTGCAGTACATTACTCCAAGACAACAGCTTCGTACCAGTCCAGCCTCGACAGAGAGAAGCACGGCTTGCCGTCAATAACTTTCAGAGGAATCTCCTGCTTTCCGACAAGTGTCCTGACTGTTTTTATCTTCCGTAATTCAAGGCCTTCCAGAATAACCTGAATATCGTTTATGGGTATAATGTTGTTCAGCGGCCTGGCCATTTCTCCCGTATAGTTGATAAAGTGGAGGATATAGCGTTTCTCATCCGCTTGCCGGGACAGGGTGACTTCCACCGTCTCCGGTGCCTCAATCTTTATTGGCAGACAATCCCCGCCTGTCCAGACAATGCTGTTTTTGATCAACTCTTTGATCTCGGGGAAATTGGCCCTCCAGTAACGCTCTTCCAGACAGCCGGCGCTATAAACCACCCTGCCCTGTCCGTATTGACGGGCGATAACGGCCGGATACCTTATCCCCTTATCCTCTGCCGGAGCCTTGGTCATATCCACTATGCTCAACACTTCCTCGTCCCTTCCCGCCTGAACTGCCAGGGCAAAGGTCGGCGAGGGCATCGACTTTCTTACACCCCGGGCTACCGGGTGCTCTGTCTTTATCAGGGTAAAGTGATTATACTCCTTCCAGAGATTGCCGAAGTCTTTCCCGGCCACTACGCCGGCTCCGATAACGTCTTTCAACTCGAAGTCGCTTCTTTTATTGCCCCATTCATCATACAACGACGTCTCATAAGAGCAGACCAGCCCTCCACCTTCAAACACATAGCTACGCAATGCGGCGCATTGATCGTCGCTCATGACTGGGGCATTGGCCGTAACAATCGTCTTGTAGCGTTTCAGTCTCTCCACGGTCAGATCTTCGTCGGTGATTATGTCGAAGGGTATATGTGCCCGCAGCAGTATATCGTACATGCCGCGCCAGGCCGATAAGTAAACGTTCCTGCCTTCCTTGCCGCCTTTTTCCCCAGCCAGGGTCCAGTCACTGGTCTCAGCCGGATCCACTGCATAATAATCGCCGTTGCGCGTCGACCACAGCAGGGCCACAGCAGCGGAGGACTTTGCCTGGGCATAGTATGCCTCGTTCTCCCGGAAGAACTCCAGCGCCTTGGACAGTTCCCCTGTCTCTTCCATGGAATTCATATACGTATAATAGCTGGATTCATACCATATCCCGGCCCCGTGGGCCATTACCTGCGCCGTCATGTTTCGCAGCGTCGCCCCCGGCAAGGCCCGCTTCCCCCACGGGCGTGGAGTCAGAGTACAAAAAACTACCGCCGGTTTTCCACCGGCTACGGCGGTATTCAGTTTGGCTGTAGCACCCTGTGCCCATAAAGCGCGATTCCGCAAACTCTCGGGATAATAATATTCAAACGCCTCTGAACCTACTATATCCACTGCTTCCTTCAGCATAAGACCATTCCTGGCCGTACACCAACTTAGTCGATGCAGGCCCTGCATATTCATATAAAAGACAGCCTCGGGGTTGCCCTCCTTTACCGCCTCACGGCAGCCTTTTATGAACTCCGCCACCTGCTCGTAGCGGAACTGTTTGAACGTCTTCCATGCGATAGATGTCTCATCCGCTTCTGTCGGTATATCTTCCCCATACTGCTGCCTGAACTTCTCCTGGCATCTTTGACAATAGCAATGTCCAGGTGGAATTGCATAACCGTCAAAGAATATGCCGTCTACGTCATAATCCTGCACCGTTTTCTTCATTACTGCATAGGTAAATTCACGGAAACCGGTATTACAGCATTTATGCGAGCCAGGCAAAGGCTTCTCTTCAGATAAGGCCTGCTCTGCCGCCACACTGTTCCATTCCGGATGTGAATCCAGATCTTCCCAGATTCTATCGGCCTCTTTCCCTACAAAGGGCGTGTGATAAGCAAAGACTTTTATATTTCTGTCGTGCATCAAACGACAGACATCCCTTAGCAACTGTCCCCTGCCGTCAAAGTGGATAGCGTTGACATTTAATGCAGCCATATCTTCTGCGAACCTCTCAGCCAGTCTCTCATCCAGCAACGTTTCATATATGCCGTCTTTCTGATCCACCCCAGTGCAAAAGTAGTGCACCAGACGCAAAGGTTTCATCAGCCAGTCACCGTTTTCATTCATTCTCTTCCTCCATTTTACTTACAACTCAGCCTTAGCCGTTCTACCTACCTTCAACGTTATATTCAATCTTCCTGATATGCTGCTCGCCATTTTATGCAATCGTCCTGGCTGATCATCCTGGCACTGCCATCAGTAAAGACAGCGGCAGCTTTGCCGTAATGCCGTAAATGAACAAACTTTTCAGTGCTGGCAGCACTGCTGGATTCGAAGCAATAATATTGTTTCCTAGTCACACTGTACACACTGTCGGTGTAGAGTAGGAAATTCGATGGCCCCGGATCAAAAGTAAATCGACAGGTCCCCACTGTCTTGCCTTCCGCTATATCTATCATAAGGTCTTTCGTACTCGGCATACCATAGCAGTTCGTATTCCCGAAATCCGTAGGGCTTATGTCATTGGGATATGGCGACCAGGAAGGACATACAAAAACCCTTGGATTCGGAATGTATGTGGGGCATAGCACCCGAAACCAACACTTGTTGTTCATATAGCTGCCTTGCATATAACCGTCATAATCCTGTGCGTACAACATAGTCGCTACAGCCAGTTGTTTAAGATTGTTAACACA
>JAQVUQ010000038.1 GCA_028699365.1 bacterium
TCCAGACAACATCCGTGCAAGTGCCCTCATTTTCAGGAGGATAACCGCCTTTATAATATGCGCTATGGTAATACGTACGGTTGCGGGCTTCCTCCCTGGCTCCACGACAAATGTCATCCAGATCGTTGATACCGTCCTTGTCCATATCATGAGTGAAAGAGACAGCATACACATCGATGGCTTCTTTGCGGGATAGGAACAGCTTTGCATTATCCGCCAGGCTCATCAGTCTGATTCCGGCATGGAGATACCGGGCCAGGCCATATGCCGTAATTAAAACTACAATAATTATAATGATTCGCTTTCCCACAGAACGCCTCTTTAACTGCTATTTTATCCTATATCTGCACATTGTAGAAACCTTTTCCATGCTAAACCACTTCACGTGTCCGTCACAGAAAAGGATATTTCTACCGGATTCATGAGGATAGGAGAACTCCGTCCCAGCCTTATCCGTAGACCTGTCCACAGGCTTGCCGTCTGCTATGCAGATAACTACGGAAGGATCGTTGACAAAGTCCTTGTTTTCAGTTCCGGTTACATGGATATTATACTCGTAGTCGGTTTGCTCATCAGTGGTACCTTCGATTTTCGGACAGTCAAAGACACCATCATTCTTTATATAGTTACCGAGAATCTTATCACTGGCCCAGTTCTTAGCCGGCATCCAGGTCTCACCCCAATCCTGCACGTACATGAGCGAGGCCATACCTAGTTGTTTCAGATTGCTTTGGCACATAGCCTTTCGGCTCATTTGGTGACCGGTTAACGGCATAGACATAACAATGAGATACATAGAGTATATGGAAATTGCCATACCTGTCAGAGACATGACATACCCGCTTCGTGCATTCCTGCAATGCCTGATATAACGCAGACTTACAATGCCTGTGCTCAGAGTCAGGAGCATCGCAAAGAACCACACTTGAAACAGTATTGGACTACGATCATATCCGGAGTAACAGCACAATTTGAGCGCTATGCTTCCCGCAATGATCCCCAGAACAAGAGATAATCCGGCAAAGCTGTTTATTGCCCTGCTGTCGTCATCAAAAGCCATGCATGATCTCCTTATTACGGTCCGTGACCGCATTACTTTATACGATACTTACATTTTGCAGCCATCTCCTGCCTTGACACTCTGCCTA
Organism: bacterium; assembly: GCA_028699365.1. Classification (GTDB taxonomy): domain Bacteria; phylum UBP13; class UBA5359; order UBA5359; family UBA5359; genus UBA5359. The sequence continues at coordinate 1,149 of JAQVUQ010000038.1, forward strand.
CATGACTATCGCAGAAGAGACAATGCATCTCTTCCCTGCCTTCCACCTTTATACCTAAGAATGTCCTGTAATATATATGCGGATAGGAAAATTCTGTTCCGGCTACGGCAGTATCTCTATTCTTTGGCTTACCGTCCGCCATACAGAGAACCGTACCGGGATCGTTGACAAATTCTTTCATCCCGGCTCCGGCTATATTGGGATTATACTCATAATCCGTTTGCATAGACGTGGTGCCGCTGATGCGTGGACAATCAAAGACGCCATCGTTCCTTATGTAATTATAAAGAGCATCACCGGCCCAGCCCCGCGCCGGCATAAATCTATCATCCCAATCCTGGGAATACATGAGCGACGCCAGACCTAGTTGTTTCAAATTGGTCATACAGGTGCTGCGCCTGCCTGTTTCCCTGCTATGATTGTAGTAGACGCTTGACTCTCGGCTGTTATGGCAGTAAGCCTCATAGGGTAACGGCCCATATATGATGAAAACTACAGCAGCAATCAGTATCAGGAGCATTCCATAAACGATAACTCCTCCCAGAGAGACTCCTCTTTTGTTGCCAAGTATTGACCTATCCATAAATGCTCTCCCCCTGCAACCTCACCCGATATCCCGGCGCAAGGCAACCTCAGACGCCATACGCCGTCTGGATTTCATACTGAAAAACACCGCCGGAATTGTGAAAGCAATCTAACAGCCGTAACGTTGTCGAAATCCACGTAGAGATGCTTAACCTGGATAACCGTCTCTTCCACAGCGCTCCTCCTTCGTTACGAAAATGAGCTCTATGCTTATAATACGTTTGAGCAATGGCATTCGTTACAGGTAATAGCAGAGGAATATGTCATTAATTATACTATAGGAGATTAAGCGGTTGCAAAAAGAAAGAGGCATCTCAGTCTCTTGATCACGGTACATATTCCTTATACATACTCTTCTCACGCTCTGTTTTTGCTTCCGGCAAGCATCAAAGCATAGTGCTGTGAGCAGCTCTTTGCACCAGAGCATATTTACCGGACGAAATGGGTATCCTGTTACGTAAGCAACGCTGAAGACGCAACGGTTGTTGCATGTATTCCTTGTTCGTAACAGGAGAAACGTATGCCCGGCAGCATATGGTCTGAGATATTCCGAGTAGTCGTCAACTGCATGTTGGCGTATGTCGGCTTGATAATCATACAAAGAGTCACTGGAAAACGAACTCTCTCAAAAATGAACGCCTTTGATCTGATAGTAACCGTGGCACTTGGGTCGGGCCTGGCCACAATAATACTATCCAGAGAGGTATCCCTTATAGAAGGACTGCTGGCACTGATACTTCTGATGGGTTTCCAGTATGCCATTACATGGTTGTCTGTCCGGTTTACCATAGTAAATAAACTGGTTAAGTCGGAACCCAGGCTCCTGCTCTACAATGGAGAACTCCAGTATGATGCCATGCGCCTGGAGCGGGTGGTGGAAGAGGAAATACTCCAGGCGTTACGGGCGTCCGGCAAGTGGTCTTTGCAGGAGGTGGCAGCCGTTGTCTTGGAGACCGACGGATCTTTTTCCGTGATCGGTAAGAGCGAAGGAGCACCACCATCTGCTCTTACCGATGTCAGAGATGCAAATAACGATGCAGTCACCGGCAAGCTTACGTAGCCTTCAACGTTTGACAAGCAGGCAAGGCTCATGATAAGAATTGATTAAGCGATTGCATAAGAGAAACGGCAATCCTCATGGATGCCGGCTTACGTGGAGGGATAATGTTCAAGTTCATTGCAGATGAGGTCTGGGCTATAGATGCCGAATGGGTTCCCGATATTCCGACAGGAAGACGTGTATATGGTCTGGGTTTGGAGACACCGGATGCAGACGTGCTGGAGCATATGTTCCAGGCCGGCGGCGCTTCGGAAGAGAATCCCCGTCCTTATCTGAAGACGGTGCTCTGCCGGGTGGTTTCGGTGGCGGCCCTGGTGAGGCAAAAGACCAAAAACGGCGATGTGTCGCATCGGCTCGTCACCCTGCCCAGATACGGTGAACCGGCCATGGCGGAAGCAGAGCTTATATATCGCTTCCTTGAAGGTGCGGGAAAGACAAAGCCTCAACTCGTGGGCTTCAACATTGTCGAAGCCGACCTGCCGATACTCCTGCAGCGAGCCTTTGCCGGCGGGGTAACGGCTCCCCATTTCTGTGCCAGGCCGCAAAAGCCGTGGGACGGTTGCGATTACTTTGCCCGTTACAGCGACTGGGTTCTGGATTTAAAACAGATTTACGGTGCCTGGGGCCGCAGCACACCGTCGCTGCACGAACTGGCCTGCTCGGCATGTATTCCCGGTAAGATAGATACTTCGGGGGGTGACGTGATCGATCTGTGGCAAGCCGGAGATATCTCCAAAATCGTCGCCTATAACGAGTTTGACGCCATTACCACATTTCTGGTCTGGCTGCGCACCGCACGCCTGTCGGGACTCTTATCGGCCGATGAGGCAGACGCGGAAGAAAAGAACCTTCGCGGATACATCACCGGCCTGATAAGCAACGGTCAGGACTACCTGGACACATACCTCAAAAAATGGGATGCGCTAAGCGGATAAGCCGTAAGCGGCAGACTCAACGCTACATGGGCGCCCGCATGGACCGGGAACTGCCCGATCGCCGTCGTCCGGTATGCTCGGAGTATCTTCTGGCAGGCTGCTCCGAGTATCTGCCAGGCTCCGAGTATCCGGCAGGCTCGGAATACCTGGGGGCTGCTACGGTTGCCGAACCTCTGAAACCCGGCAGCTCCATGCGACGTCGCTCTATCCTGGAACCGATGGCCCGCTCTATGGCGGCAATGGTTGCCTCGTCTTCATACGTCACCAGCGTGAGCGCATCGCCATCGGCTTCCGCCCTGCCGGTGCGGCCGATGCGATGGATATAGGCATCCGCCGTATCCGGGATATCGTAGTTGATAACGTGGGATATGGTGGCTATATCCAGCCCGCGGGCAGCGATATCCGTGGCCACCAGTATCTGGCATTTACCCGAGCGGAAGTTCTGCAGCGCCAACTGCCTCTGGTTCTGCGATTTATTGGAGTGCAGCACCGTCGTCCCGTAGCCCGCACCTGCAATCTGTGCCATCAGGCGGTTGGCCCTGTGCTTGGTGCGCGTGAAGATGAGGACCGAATTGGTATCCGTCTCGGCCAGCAGCTTCAGCAGCAACTCCGTCTTTGAATCCTTGTGACAGGTATACAGCACGTGCGTCACCGTTTTGGCCGGCGCGTGCAAGTCCATATCTATCCGGGCCGGGTTGCGAAGAGTGCCCTCGGCCAGTTTATTCAGCTCCGGCGCAAACGTGGCCGAGAAGAGCATGGTCTGTCGCTCACGCGGCAACTCCGTCAATATGCGCTTGATCGAGGGCAGGAAGCCCATGTCCAGCATGCGGTCGGCTTCGTCCAGCACCAGGGTTCTGATTCCGGAAAGTCTTGTGTTCCCGCGCCCCATGTGATCCAGGAAGCGTCCCGGACAGGCGACTATTATCTCCGCCCCGCCTCGCAGCGCTCTCTCCTGCGGTATCATGCCGACTCCACCGTAGACCGTGGCCGACTTAATAGAGGTGAATCTTCCCAATTGGCGGATATTATCGTTGATCTGCTCAGCCAACTCGCGAGTCGGGGTCAGAATGAGCGTCGCCGTCTTGCCCCGGCTGGGATTATCCAGCAAATCCTGTAATATCGGCAGAACAAAGGCAGCGGTCTTGCCTGTGCCGGTCTGGGCGGTGGCAATCAGGTCTCTGCGCTCCAGGCCGAGCGGAATGGCCTTGCTCTGAATGGGTGTCGCAGTCTCGTAGCCGGCCGCAACGACGGCCTTTTGCAGTCGCGGATCCAGTCTGAATTCCGCAAAAATCTCATTAACATTCTTTTCATTGCTCATAAACATTTCTCCTTCAATTTCTTCAAGGCTGTTGTTTCGAAGGCTTGAGGTGTATGAGCAAGGCTTTTGTAAAGAGGGAAATCACGAACCTGATCAATATCAAACCAGCGCTACAACGAGCTGTATTATCCCGAGGCGCCATGCAGACCTGTAATCCGGTTCTGCAAACGGACAATCAGCCGGACGCTGTGTCGGGTCTACCCCATCATAAACTATTATGGTTCATTGGTCAAATTCAGGCCTGCCTGTCTCTCCGCTTCAGAGAGTTATAGGCAGGAAATATGCACGTAGAACAGCCTGGAAACGCTTAAAGGAAAAAAGACACATATCAGCGAATATATCTGATGGATAATGAAAAAAATGCGGAGGCTTATTGCCATGAAAAGAGCGGCTATCCTTATTCTGTTACTCTCGATCTTTGCGACATTTGCCATAGCCGATACATGCCAGGCTGTGCAATTACGTTATAACTTCTCTCAAGGGAGCAAATACGCTTACGGCCTGTGGCTGGATGCCGACATAAAGTTCTCCGCCAAATCAGCCGGGCAGGATACGGCTCTTTCCGCCAAGCTGAACGGCTATACGGACGTAATGCAGAGTATAAACAAGGTTACCGACCGCAATACGGCTGTTATTGAGACGCGCCTGGAAAACATACAAGGCAAGATATCCTTCATGGGCCAGGAGATGCCCCTGCCTGCAGACATGGCAAAGAAGATTCAGGAGGCAATCAATCCCATCATCCAGGAAATGGACCGTCGCGGCAAAACGGTAAGCCTGAGCATGCCGTCCCTGGAGAAATTCCTGCAGGAGATGATGAAATCAGGAACAAATCCCGCTAAGGGAATAATACCGGTCACCCCCCTGTCGGAGATGAGTAAACACCTGGCCGAATCTCCATCTCCGCTGCCGGAAGGCGATATCCAGCCCGGCTATACCTGGGACAGTGTCAGCAAAGTACCGACGCCGGACGGCAAGACTATGGAAATTGCGGTGCGAAATACCTTCAAAGGAGTGACTGAAGTAGAAGGCAAAGCTTGCTATGTCATCGAGAGCGCCATGGATCTTCCGCTTGGGAACCTCCTGCCCGCATCCACCGAGGCGACCAAGGGCATGAAGATGGACGGCTCCGTCTCCGTGAAATCCCAAACCTGCCATGAAGCATCCAACATGATGCCTATGCGCACGGAGGCTACTATGTCTATGAAGATGAACGTGAACATGAACATGAGCATTTCGTCGGATGCGACAAAAATCGATGCTTCTGTAAAGGTTCTGATGAACAGGCGTCAGGACTGATCAGCGGGCTATCTTTTGCCCAGAGCGATATAATCCCGTCGCGGTGCAACGCTCTTGTAAGCAGGCCGGGTGATCTTTCCACCGCTCGTGATTTCTTCAATGCGGTGTGCACACCAGCCTACAATGCGACCGATAGCAAACAGTGGAGTATACATTTCCTGCGGTATATTCAGCATCTTATAAACAAAGCCTGAATAAAAATCAACGTTAACACACACACCCTTGTAGATTTTGCGTTTCCGGTTGATTACCTCCGGCGCCATCTCTTCAACCCTGGCATGCAGCCGGAACTCCTCTTCCAAGCCTTTTTCCTTAGCCAACTCCTCAGCGTACTTCTTGAGAATCAACGCTCGCGGGTCGGAAACCGAATATACCGCATGTCCTACACCGTAGATCAAGCCTGAGCGATCAAACGCATCCTTATTCAGCAGACGAAGGAGATATTGTTCTATTTCCAGGTCATCCTCCCAATTGTGAACCTGCTGCTTAAGTTCTTCAAACATATGGACCGTCTTGATATTGGCTCCGCCGTGACGTGGTCCCTTAAGGGATCCTAGCGCCGCAGCAACAGCAGAATAAGTATCGGTCCCGCTTGAAGATACCACATGCACGGTAAAGGACGAATTATTGCCGCCACCGTGCTCAGCATGCAGTACCAGCGCAAGATCCAGCACCGTGGCTTCCAACTCCGAGTAACTGCTATCCGGACGCAGCATATGTAGTATATTCTCCGCCGTGGACAGTTCTGGCACCGGGCTGTGAATCACCAGACTTTTGTTCGCAAAATGATGGAGATAAGCCTGGTAGGCATAAACGGTAAGCGCAGGAAAAGCAGCTATCAGTTGCAGACATTGCCTGAGAACATTTGAAACCGATATATCGTCCGGCCGGTTGTCAAAAGAGTATAACGCCAGTACGCTTCGCGCCAGCACATTCATGATATCGCTGCCCGGCATCTTCAAAATTGCGTCATGTACAAAGCTCTTGGGCAAAACACGGTAAGACCCCAGCATTGCTTCAAACAAACACAACTCGTCTTCATCCGGGAGATTACCAAAGAGAAGAAGATAACAAGTCTCTTCAAAACCCAGACGTCCGTCCGAAGTAAAGCCCTCCACAAGTTGCGTTATATCTATGCCTCTGTAAATGAGCTGTCCGGGAGCCGGTATGAATTCGTCTCCGTCAGCAACGGATGCGATCACTTCCCCTATCTGCGTTAATCCTGCCAGAACGCCCTTTCCGGATATATCCCGCAGGCCACGTTTCACGTCATACTGAGCGTATAATGCGGCATCCACCCGGCTGGTTGCTTCCGCTGCCTGACTCCAGGAAGCGATTAAAGCATCGGTCGTACTTTCAGTTCGGGATGCTCGTGCAATTACATCATCGCAATGCTGAATACTCATCCGGTTTATCCCTCCCTCAGTTTATACTATTATAGCCCAGTCGCATATTGTGTCAAGGAACCCTCTGAAAGATAACCGGATATTCGCATTGGATCAAAGGCGGATCAGCAATAGTTTTCGGCGTTCGAAGATGTTAGTTTCAATGCTCGAAAGCAAATAAAGAAGCTTGTTTCGGCTATAAGCACTCGATCGGCAAAAGCATATAAAATGTACTGCCCTGATCAAGCCCGGCGCTCTCTGCCCATATCTTTCCCCGATGAGCTTCAACAACGTATCTTGCTACCGTCAGTCCCAGGCCTGTTCCACCTCTGACACGGGTAAGCGTCGGCTCCACCTGGTAGAATGGATCAAAGATACGCTCCAGATGATCCTGCTCCAGACCTATACCGGTATCGGAAAACTCAAAGCGTATCATCTCATTCTCTTGTCCGGCTCTTATCTTCAATCCGCCTTTATCCGTAAACTTCAAGGCATTATCCAGGATATTATCTATAACCTTTATAAGCTGCTGCCTGTCCCCGCACACAAGCCCCAGCCCCTCCTTCAGTTCGCTCCTGAGGTAAAGCCCCTTCTTGTCAAAGCTATCTCTGAAGAAAGCTATTCTCTCTTCAATAAGACCGGCCATATCGATCAGCGCCAGACACAGTTTGGATAGCCCGCCCTGCAGCATAGATAGATCCACCATATCGTCTATCAGATTCTGCAATCTCTCTGATTGGACACGGGCAACCCGCAGCATCTCTTCCTGCTTATTAGTAAGTATTCCCAATCGTCCCGCGCAGAGCAAATCGACAATGCCGCGTATAGGCGTCAGAGGTGTTCGCAGTTCATGTGCCGCCAGAGCGATAAACTCGTTCCTGATGCTGTCTATCTCCTGCAGTCTGAAGACAAGCTCCTCTCTCGCCTTTTCTATCCTCTTTTGTTCGGTGATATCACGAAAAACGGCTTGTACAGCCGGCTTGCCCTCGTATATGATTGGGGCCGATGTCGCTTCCACGTCAATTTCAGTGCCGTCCGTCCGCACAAAGACATAATTAGTAAGGCCAACAGTACTTCCCTCTTGTATCTGCTGAAGACGCTCTTCAAGAAGCTCCCAATAATCCGGATGTATAAACCCCATTACCGACTTGCCTATAAAATACTCCGGGTTCTCCCCTTTGGCACCTATGATACAAGCAGCAGCAGAGTTGACGTATAAAACAATTCTATCACTGTATACGGCTATACCGTCAGGGGATTGTTCTACTAAAGAGCGGTAGCGCTTTTCACTATCCCGTAAGGCATCTTCCATCCTCTTACGTTCGGTAATATCGCGAATAACCGTCTGTACAGCCGGCTTGCCACCGTAAGTAACAGGAGCCGCCACCCCTTCCCCATCAATTTCACTGCCATCCGTCCTAATAAAGACATAATGGGTAAGACCTAACGTTTTTCCCTCCTGTATCTGGCGAAGCTGCTCTTTAAAGAGGTCCCTATAGTCCGAGCGTACAAACTCCATTACCGACTTGCCGATAAAATACTCCGCCATTTCACCTTTGGCACCTATAATACGAGCAGCAGCAGCATTTACGTATACAAATACGGCATCGCTGTATACGGCAATACCGTCAGGAGATAGCTCTACCAATGAACGATAACGCTCTTCGCTGGCACGCAACTCCTCATTTTTACTGTATTTCAATTCTGCGCCCTTTCCCTTAAGAAAGCATCGTGTAGCCTGCCAGTGTTATATACCCTTGCCGTAAAATAGTCAAACGAATATAGAGAAACATTCAGTCACTCGCTATAAGCAGACAATGCGGCGACAATAACCCATGCAGTTGTAAAAGCTCATGAAAAAAGGCGCAAGGATTGATCAGCGCTTCAGAAGTTCGATTTCATATCCGTCCGGGTCACTGATAAAGACCATATCGCTCCCGCGTTCCAGAGCATCCGCCGGCCAGAGTTCCAGGCCAGCTTCGACACAGTGTCGCAGCAGGCCCTCCATATCCTCCACGCCGAAGGCCAGGTGGATCAGATCCTCCTGCAGTTGCACTTCGCCGAAATCAGGTGACCAAGCCAGTTCCAGCAGCGTCTCGCTACCCGGCATCTCCATAAAGACAAGGCTGTTACCGGCAGGAGAGGTTAATCTCCTGACCTCCCTCATGCCCAGAATATCGCGATAAAAAGCCACGGATCTCTCCTGATCGGAAACACGGAAACGTACATGCAAAAATTTCATTTTTTCTCCTTTGGAATTTCAAGCAAAGTTTCCACCCATTCGCGTTTTTCCCATAGCGCACATCCGCCCTTTGTCTCAACCAACTCCGCGTGATTTCGGCGGATTTCTCTTAACAGATCGGATTGCAGGGCCTCTTTTAGAGACAAATCCTTTAGATTCACATCAGAATACGGTGCAAAAGGACACGGTTCAAGGTCACCCTCGGCACTGGCATGGATGAACCCACGCCCTGCCGCAAGACAACCTCCGAAGGCCTCCTCATCACCGGGAAAGCTTACAAACAGTCCCGGGAACCTGTCTTTGAGAGAAGCCGGAACACCGGCCAGCGTAGCCCTTTGCCCATCTGTAATTACCGCATCCTCGGTTGCTTCGTTTACCGGAACATACTCCACAAAGAAAAAGAGACGGCAACCCGATGTCGTAAGCTCACGGATTAAGTCATCACCGGTTACGGTTTCAAAGTTTGTCCTGGAAACAGTGAAAGAAATCCCATAGAAGATACCGGCACGCTTGATCCTCTCTATAATCCCTTGCAGATGTGCATAAACGCCGGGCCCTCTTCTGCTGTCCGTATCGGCTTCATACCCCTCCATACTGATGACCGGAATTACGTTCTTCTGCTTTTGCAACCGTGCAACTATCTCTTCCGTAATGCATAAGCCGTTAGTGAAGAGCGGAAAGATTACTTCCGGGAAATCGCCGGTGATATCCAGGATATCGGGACGCATAAGCGGCTCTCCTCCAGCCAGGAAAACAAACGAGATACCGAGGTCTTTTGCCTCTGTAATTATCGACCGCAATTTGTCATGGCTGATCTCTTTCTCAACAGGCCTATTCTGTGCCTTTGAATAGCAGCCTTTGCATTGAAGATTACAGCGGTTGGTAACGCTGATAATCATATATGGAGGCACTTGGAGTCCCTGTTCACCATACTTCACCCGCTTTTGGGCAGCCTTCTTCTGAAGGTAAATAGCTTTCGCTACGAAGCTTGCCATAGCAGGCTTGCTGTAGACCAGCTTCAGGGCATCTTTCAGAAAGGCATCGATGGATTTGTTCAATAAGGTATTACAGTCACCGTTTGTTTGCAAAAAAATCTCTCCGTAACCGCCGTTTTCAGCATCTTGCCGGAATCAATATAACACTGAACTACACTTGACATCAAGTCCGGTACGGAGTCTTGCGTATTTGCCGCTTGACACCAGACTGATCTGATACCGTGCATTGCGCTTTCAGGAACGGTGTCCGGTTCTTTTCTCCTGCAATTTCTCCTCAGCCTCGCCTGTGCCACGGCGCAAGGAGAGAATAACGTAGCCGGAGAGAACGATGCCGATGATATTTATACCGAAAAGCTCCAGCCCGCCCCATCCGCTTAAATTGTCTAAGAAAAAGCCTACAGCGGCCGCAGCCAGAGAAGGGGTCAGGCCTTGAAAGTAACACTGTTTTGTTTTTCCACAGCCACTATTCTACTCACAATGCAACCTCCTGGGATGCAAATGCATCGATCTGGCAGGATGCCCTTGTCGGCACACGCACTATCGTGGAACCGCAAGCCCAGTCAGACAAAGTGCCTTAGCCTCAGGTCAACCTCTTTACATGTAGTCCTTTATAGCGGATAACAGTACCGGGAGAAGCGCTGTATATGCAGAGACCTATAGACTTTTTGCATCTGTAATGCTCCATATCGAGATCATCATATATACCTATCTTATCGAATACTTTTTTATCATTCAAATAGAACGTTACTTTTCCATCCATCTTATGCAACAGAAAAGTATATTTACTGCCTTCGCCGGTAATCTCCATACTCTTCTTCTCTTTGGAATTAAAGTTTTTGCTTATAGAAACTCGGTTTACGGACGAACCGCTTATCTCCATAAGAACTGACAAAAAGTAAACGGCATCTATGGAATCCGTAAGAAGGCCACCTATCGCTGCCTGCTTGCCAGGAGAAGTAACGACTTCCATTTCCCCTTTAAATTCGTAATCATCGCCAAAGTCAGCATCACACAACAGATATGCTCGCTTGGAATATGTAAGCTTAACGCTTCCATCTGACTCAACAGACCAACCGTTACCATAAGGATGCCATCCGTTGAATCCCCTATCGGGGCTCAGATCCACCCACTCGTCGCGGTGGAACCCCTCCTCCATGCTCAACACAGCCAATCTTTCTTTGGCATAAGAGACGGTGGGAGTATCTGTCTTGGTATCAACTGCTATCATTTTGTACAATTGCAGAGCTTTAGCTAAGTCCCATGCCTTATACAGCTTCTCTGCCTCCGACACATGATCTCTACATGGACCGGTAAACGCATATACCATATCTTTTGCCTGGCCAAAATTCGTGCTGTAGAAGGAAGAAAATGCCGTTTTCTTGAGATTATCACCCATCTCATCCATAATCTTCCGCGCATCATCATAATGTCCACAATGCCAGGCAGTTGCGGCGTATAAGGATTTATGCCATTTGTCATCGCCAAAAACCGGCTGGTTAATACGGCCCTCGAAATACGCTTTACAATGTTTATATGTCTGCGGTAATTCCCAATAATCCTGATGATCCCGCCTTTTAATAGTGGCTAAAGCATCCAGGAATCTACCTGGCACAAAAGTGTCGAAACGGCCCGTATCAAGGCACTCCAAACCGAACAGATACATCTGCTCATGACTTCCACCCCATCTCGGCATCAAAGACCATAATAAAGTATCGTATGCCGGTTCATAATCAAATTGGGCTGCCACCGCCCTATCAAACCACATACGGGGAGTTTCTCCATGCTCCTCACTCTCACCCGTAGATACGGTAATCATTTCCCTAGGCGCTTCCGGAAATTCAGGATGAAGTTCCCAGGCTTTGACAAGCAGCTTACGTGCCTCTTTCAGATGATACTCGAAG